>JAODNB010000192.1 GCA_025464795.1 Frankiales bacterium | reverse complement strand
TGGTCGACGGTCTTGTCGATGGTCCAGCTGTAGTGCCGGCCGAACGCAGCCGTCGCCGTCTTGCTGACCGTCAGGTCCTGGCCCGACTTCAGGAAGCACTCGTTCGTCTTGTCCGTCTGCGTCTGGTCCGCGTAGTACGGGTTGCCGCCGCTCGTGAACGCAGCCCGGAAGCAGTACCAGCCAGGCACTGTCGGCGTGAGGGCGGTGCTGGGACCTGCGGAGTAAGTTCCTCCGGCGGATTGGACCGGGACCGACGCTTGCACGAGGGTCGCACCCGCGCCCACCGCTGCAGTGCAGTCGGCCGCGGCGGGGGTGGGTCCGCAGGCGTAGAAGCTGACGCTGCCCGTGACGTCGTGGGTGCCGTCACCGGTGAGGGTCGCCACGTCAGTGCCGGAGGCTCCGCCCGCCGTTGCCGACGCGATCGTGCTCAGTCCTGGCGGCTGCGCGGTGTAGGCGTTGGTGTAGGTGCAGGTGACGGTCTCCTTGTTCGCCACCTTGATGCTCGCGGTCGTTGTCTTAGTGGAGGTCGTCGGGGTGCTGTCGGACGTCGGGTCATCGCAGATCAGTCCCGTGAGGGACCAGCCGGGAGGCTCTGCGCCCTCCACGGCGGTGTAGCTGCCGACCGGGACCGTGAAGCTCTTGCTTCCGCCGTCCGCCAGGTCGAAGGAGTTCCCGTCGAACGTGAACCCGAACCGGGTGCCGTCAGAGGGGCTCGCCGCCTTCTTGATGATGACGGTGCCCTTCTGGAGCGGGTCGTTGAACGTCAGGGGAGCGTCTTGGTCCCCGGCGGTGATGCTCACGGCCTGGTCTGGCGCCGTCTCGTGCAGCAACGGGGTGAGGGTCTCCACCGCCCAGAAATCGCCCTTGGGGACGTTCTTGATCGTGCAGTCGCCGCTAGCGTTCGTGGTGCACTTCAGAACCGGGCTCGTGATGGGGTCAGCGACCGCGTCCCCCCGGGGACCCAGGGTCGGCGGGAGGTTCTTGTAGAGGGTGAACTCCGCACCTGCGAGGGCGCCGTTGTCGTCGGTCTTGTGGATGGACACGGAGCCGCAGTTGCTGATGGTCACATGCTCCGGGGCGATGAAGTCCTTGAGCTCCTCGTCCAGGACGTCAGAGGCGCGGCTCTTGACGTAGACCGAGCCGAACGTCGTGCAGGTGCTCTGGTTGGGAACGAGGGCCGCGAGGTTGATGGACGCCTCTCCGAAGGTCCGGGCCCCGAGCGCGCCCAGAGTGCCGGCATCGTTTGCCACGATGGGCGAGGTGTTGATGCTTCCCAGCGCTTGAGTGGGGTCGAAGACGGTCGCCGCGCCCCAAGCCCCAGCGCTCCACGTGCGCCGGCTCAGGGTCGGGTTGGTGCCGCCGCTGCCGAGCTCGTACGTGAGGAGCAGGTCACCGTCCGTGCGGGTCGGGATGACCTCGTTGGGGTAGTAGGTCGAGCCGTCCGGGAAGAGCAGCGGTGGCTGGGGGCCCCACTTGTTGTTGTTGGTCGCCGACTGGTTGAACTCGAAGTCGATCGCGGTGGTTCCGTTGGGGTCCTGCACGCGGGTCCAGAAGACGTTCACGTAGGTCGCAGCCGCCGCCTTCTCGACGTACGTCCCGAAGTGCGTGAGGTCCGACTTGTTGTTCGGGACCGACCCCGTGTCGACGGTCGGTGTCACGCTGTCGTTCTTGGTTCCGCTCGTGAAGGAGTCGTCACCACCGCCGGTCGGCAGGTCGTCCTTGACGACGACTCCGGTTCGCAACCCACTGCCGCTGCCGCCACTGAGCCAGTCGAGACCGGCCGGGTCGATCACGAGGTTGGCGTCGGTATCGATCTCGAAGCTGCTGCCTGTGACCGAGGCTGCATACGCAGGTGCGATCGAGCCGACGACTCCATAGGAGCCGATCACCGCCACGACGGCAGCAACGACGGTGACGCGGCTGCTGAGGAAATGGGAACGGACCTTGGCGGGACGAGCCATGCGATGCTCCGGGAGTCGGCGGACGCCACGATCACGTCCCGACGGATGTCGGACGCCCAGCCTGCAGCGGCGATCCCCGTCCTACCTGACACCCTGTGATCAGGGGGGCCTGACCCAGGTGGGGCGGGCGATCACGCTGAGGCAGCGGCCGAACCTGGCGAACCCGCTGTTCATCGGACACCTCGGCGCTGCGATGTGCCCGGATCACCCGTCTTTGCAGAGATCCGTTGCCGCGCTCCGAGACCGCTTCGTCACGCTGCGCTCACTGGTCACAACGGCCAGACCGGCCACGCCGGGCAACTGCGCCAAAACGCGAGCCGAGGCCCGCTCCTCCCACCCAGCAGGGGGGAGCGGACCTCGGTGCCGAGAAGCCTAGACGACATCCGTCGGTTCCCAAAAGGGGACAAGCCACTCTTTTCAGGCATGGCTTACAGAGGCAGGTCCTCGAGCATCTCGGTGACGAGGGCGGCGATCGGCGACCGCTCGCTGCGGGTGAGAGTGATGTGCGCGAACAGCGGGTGCCCCTTCAGCGTCTCGATGACGGCGGCGACACCGTCATGCCGGCCGACCCGGAGGTTGTCGCGCTGCGCGACGTCGTGGGTGAGCACGACGCGCGAGCCCTGGCCCAGGCGAGACAGCACGGTCAGCAGGACGCCGCGTTCGAGCGACTGCGCCTCGTCCACGATGACGAAGGTGTCGTGCAGCGAACGGCCGCGGATGTGCGTCAGCGGCAGCACCTCGAGCAACCCGCGCGCCATGACCTCTTCCACTACCTCCGGCTGCACCAGCGCACCAAGGGTGTCGAAGACGGCCTGCGCCCACGGGCCCATCTTCTCGGAGGCGTCGCCGGGCAGGTAGCCGAGCTCCTGTCCGCCGACCGCGTACAGCGGCCGGAACACGACGACCTTCTTCTGCGCCCGTCGCTCCAGGACCGACTCGAGACCGGCGCAGAGGGCGAGCGCGGACTTGCCCGTACCCGCCCGACCTCCGAGGGAGACGATGCCGATCTCCGGGTCGAGCAGCAGCTCGATCGCGACGCGCTGCTCCGCAGACCGCCCGTGGACGCCGAACGCGTCCCGGTCACCGCGGACCAGGCGCACTGACTTGTCGGGTGCGACCCGGCCGAGGCCAGACCCCCTGTCGGACAGCAGGACCAGCCCGGAGTGCGTGGGGAGCTCCCGGGCCTCGGCCAGGTCGAGCCGACCCTCCTCGTACAGCTTGTCGAGCTCCGCCGCCTCGACGCTGAGCTCCGCCATCCCGGTGAACCCGGAGGAGGCCGCGAGCTCAGCGCGGTACTCCTGAGCGGGCAGCCCGATGGCTGCCGCCTTGACCCGCAACGGCAGGTCCTTGCTGACGAGCACGACGTCCGCGCCCTCGGTGGCGAGGTTGAAGGCGACGGCCAGGATGCGGCTGTCGTTGTCGCCGACGCGGAAGCCGGCCGGCAGTCCGTCGACCGCGGAGTGGTTGAGCTCCACGCGCAAGGTTCCTTCGGCCACCGGGATGGCCTGGTCGAGGCGGCCGTGCTCGATGCGCAAGTCGTCCAGCACCCGCAGGGCCTGCCGCGCGAACCAACCGAGCTCGGGATGATCGCGCTTGCCCTCGAGCTCGGAGATGACCACGAGCGGGAGGACGACCTCGTGCTCTGCGAAGCGACCCATGGCGCCTGGGTCTGACAGCAGGACTGACGTGTCGAGCACGAAGGTCTTCATAGGTGGGCCCTCCAGAGTTCGAGCCGGGACCGGGCCGTTGAGGGCCGGGTCTCGGCCCTCCTCTTACGCGTTGCGCGCAAACGGGCCTCCCGAGCGAACCGACGGGATTGCCGTTTCGCTGAACCCATAGTGCGTACGGGATCTCGCAGAAGCACGCAGCGACACGCACGACCTCGGGTAACGCTGATGAACGGCCGGTTACGTGCCGAACCTGCGCTGGCGGGCGCCGTAGTCGCGCAGCGCGCGGAGGAAGTCGACGTGCCGGAAGTCCGGCCAGTACGCCTCGCAGAAGTAGAACTCGCTGCGGGCGCTCTGCCACAGCATGAAGCCGCCCAGCCGCTGCTCACCGCTCGTACGGATGATCAGGTCCGGGTCGGGCTGCCCACGCGTGTAGAGGTGCTCGGCGATGTGGTCGACGTCCAAGAACTCCGCGACCTCCTCGAGGGAGGCGCCCTGCGCGGCGTGCGCCTGCAGCAGCGACCGCACGGCGTCGGCGATCTCTCGGCGCCCGCCGTAGCAGACGGCGATGTTGACGAGGACTCCCGGACGGCCCACCGTCGGCTCCGCTGACTCCTTGAGGTGCCGTGCGGTGTCGGCGGGGAGCAGGTCGAGAGCACCGACGACGTTGAGGGTCCACGGGTTCTCTGGTCGGGCCAGCTCGACCACGACGTTCTCGATGATGCCGAGCAGCGACTTGAGCTCAGCGTCCGGACGGTTGAGGTTGTCGGTGCTGAGCAGCCACAGCGTGACGACCTCGACCCCGGCGTCGTCGCACCAGTGCAGCAGGTCCTCGATCTTGTCGGCGCCGGCCTGGTGACCCTGCTTCGACGTCGCTCCGACGGACTTCGCCCAGCGGCGGTTGCCGTCGAGGATCACGCCGACGTGCCGAGGCACGGGGTCGTGGCGCGCCTTGAGCTTGCGCACGAGCCGACGCTCGTACACGTCGTAGACCAGCCCTCGCACACCGTTGCGCGCATTGCCCGGGATGGTTGCCATGGGACAGCAAGCCTAGCGAGGGAAGGCGCTCAGGTCAGGCGTCCCTTCGCCCAGACGCTGCGCATCACGAGCGGTACGACGATCACGGCGCCGACGAGCGCGAACGGGTCGAGGCTGAACAGCGCGAGGCCGACGATCGGGAGCATGGCCAGCGTCCACAGCACCCGGCCCAGGGGACCGAACGTCGAGTCGGTCTTGCGCCACCGCGAGTAGGTCCTCGTCTGGGGCAGCTCGGCCTGCGGAACCGACCGTGCCCCTACGGCGACGGCTCCCGACGTCGTGAGGGTCCCGTAGCACTGGCCGCAGAAGGACGCGTCTGCGCGCAGCGCCGCACCACACGATCCGCAGGTCACCCCTCTCCATCGGCAGACAGGCGTACGAGGTGAACTTTTTCGTCAGCGCGGCACACAAACGATCCGATCGGCGGGGGTGCTCAGCGTGCATCCCGCGGCCGGGGCAGCGTTTGTGTGTCGGCTGCACACAAACGCCTCTTCGGCGAGCTCGCTCGAGCGCGTCTCGCTCAGGGCCCGGCGACTTTGTGTGCCGCCAGATCCGGCTGGCAGCGGCTGCCGGGAACGCAGGAGCGCCCGTCACCAGCAGGTGACGGGCGCTCCGGGAGTGCGAGTCCTACTTGTTCAGGCGCTCCACGAGAGCGGCGTGCTCCTCGGTGAGGGCCTTGGGCAGGTGGTCGCCGAACTGGGCGAAGTACTCGGGGATGAGACCGGCCTCCTGCTTCCAGATCTCGGTGTCGACCCTGAGGAGCAGGTCGAGGTCCTCAGCCGGGATGTCGAGGCCGTCGAGGTCGAGCTCGCCGGGCGCGGGCAGGATGCCGATGGCCGTCTCGACGCCCTGAGCCTTGCCCTCAGCGCGATCCACGATCCACTTGAGGACGCGCGCGTTCTCGCCGAAGCCGGGCCAGAGCCACTTGCCGTTCTCGTTCTTGCGGAACCAGTTGACGTAGTAGATCTTCGGCAGCTTGTCGGCCGTCGTGGCCTCGCCGATCTCGAGCCAGTGGTTCATGTAGTCGCCCATGTTGTAGCCGCAGAACGGCAGCATGGCGAAGGGGTCGCGACGGAGCTGGCCGATGGCGCCGGCGGCGGCGGCCGTCGTCTCGCTGGAGACGGTGCTGCCGAGGAAGACGCCGTGCTGCCAGTCGAAGGACTCCGTGACGAGCGGTACGGCGGTGGCGCGGCGTCCGCCGAACAGGATGGCGGAGATCGGCACGCCCTTGGGGTCGTCCCAGTTGCTCGCGATCGTCGGGCACTGCGAGGCGGGCGTGGTGAAGCGCGCGTTTGGGTGCGCGGCTGGGGTCTCGCTGGAGGGGGTCCAGTCGTTGCCCTTCCAGTCGATCAGGTGCGCAGGCGCCTCGTCGGTCAGGCCCTCCCACCACACGTCGCCGTCGTCGGTGAGGGCGACGTTCGTGAAGATCGAGTTGCCGTAGAAGGTCTTGACCGCGTTGGCGTTCGTGTCCTCGCCGGTGCCGGGCGCCACACCGAAGAAGCCCGCCTCGGGGTTGATGGCGTACAGCTGGCCGTCCTCGCCGAAGCGCATCCAGCAGATGTCGTCACCGACGGTCTCGACGGTGTAGCCGGGGATGGTCGGCTGGAGCATCGCGAGGTTCGTCTTGCCGCAGGCACTCGGGAACGCGGCTGCGACGTACTTCGCGTCGCCACTCGGCGGGGTCAGCTTCAGGATGAGCATGTGCTCGGCCATCCAGCCCTCGTCACGCGCCATGACGCTGGCGATGCGCAACGCGAAGCACTTCTTGCCGAGCAGGGCGTTGCCGCCGTAACCGGAGCCGTAGCTCCAGATCTCACGGGTCTCGGGGTAGTGGACGATGTACTTGGTGTCGTTGCAGGGCCAGGGGACGTCAGCGGCTCCGTCGACAAGGGGAGCGCCGACGGTGTGGACGGCCGGGACGAAGAAGCCGTCCTCGCCGATCTCGTCGAGGGCGGCCTGCCCCATCCGGGTCATGATCCGCATCGAGACCACGACGTACGGGGAGTCGGTGATCTCGATGCCCAGCTGGCTGATGGAGGAGCCGAGGGGACCCATCGAGAACGGGACGACGTACATCGTCCGGCCCTTCATGCAGCCGGCGAACAGCGGCTGGAGCGTCTCACGCATCTCGGCCGGGGCCATCCAGTTGTTCGTGGGGCCCGCGTCCGCCTCCTTCTCGGAGCAGATGTAGGTGCGGTCCTCGACCCGGGCGACATCGGTCGGGTCGGACTTCGCGTAGAAGCTGTTCGGGCGCTTGGACTCGTCCAGCTTGGTGAAGGTGCCGTTGTCGACCAGGAGCTGCGTAAGGCGCTCCCACTCCGCCTGCGACCCGTCAGCCCACTCGACGCGATCGGGCTGGGTGAGCTCGGCGATCTCGGTGACCCACGCGACCAGCTTCTGGTTCTTCGTCGGGGCCGCATCAAGGCCGGGGATCAGGGAAGTGGGGGCGGTCATGAGATCCTCTCCATCGAGGTGTCACCAGTGTCGCGGTAGACGCAGTGGGGTTGCGAAAGAGTGTGCCCGTTCTGCGTCACTGCCAACAGTGGCATCGCCTGTGAGATGACGCACCACCAGGAGAACCCGTTGCCAGACAGCCTGACCGAGACCGTCCACCGGGTCGAAGCCGCCCTGAAACCGCGGTTGCGCGGGGTGCTGCACGAGGCCGCCTTCGCCGTGTCGCTGGTCACCGGGACCGCGATCGTCTGCCTGTCGCACGGGACGCGCGTACGGATCGCGGTCTCGGTGTACGCGGCTGCCGTCGCACTGCTGTTCGGGACCTCAGCGGCCTACCACCGCGGGTCGTGGTCCCCGAGGGCTCGCTCGCTCATGTCGAGACTGGACCATTCGATGATCTTCGTCTTGATCGCCGGGACCTACACGCCGTTCGCTCTGGTGCTGCTGGACGGGTGGGTGCGGTGGGTCGTCTTCGGTGTCACCTGGGGCGGCGCACTCGGCGGGATCATCGCCCGCAACGCGTTCCGGCAGCCACCGAGGTGGGTCTTCGTCGTGCTCTACCTGACTCTCGGCTGGGTCGCTGTGGGGATCATCCCGCAGGTGCTCGACCACGGCGGGTGGGCAGTGCTGACGCTGCTCCTGGTGGGCGGCCTGTTCTACTCCTACGGGGCGATCGTGTACGCACGGCAGAAGCCGGACCCGTCGCCGCAGTGGTTCGGCTTCCACGAGATCTTCCACGCCTGCACCCTCGCCGCCTTCGCTGCGCACTACGTGGCGATCTCGCTGGCTGTCTACTCGACCCCCTCCTCGTGACGAAGCGCCCCCGCCAGGTGACGGGGGCGCTTCGCGTCGTGCGCTAGAGCGACGGTCCTTGCTGTCGGACCTTCTGCACGGCCTCCATGGCCTGCCGCAGGTCCGCGAGCCAGGCATCCGCGTTGTCACCGACCAGCTTCACGCACCAGGCGAGCGCTTCTGCGCGGGACCTGGCGACGCCGCTGTCGACCAGGGTGTCGAGCACCTGGCGCTCGGGCTGGCGCAGCCGTGTCATCACGGGCACGCTCAGGTGGGCGAACAGCTGGCGCGAGCCACCTGCCGTGGCACCCCAGGCGACCTTGCGGCCGTAGCGGTGCTCAGCCTCCCGGGCGATCTGGACGCGCTCGTCGCGCGTCTCCTCGCGCCACCGCGTGATCCGACCTGCTTCGGCAGCGGCGACATCTGCCGCGCTGCCTTCGACGGCCGGCGACTCGACGGCCACCAGGACGGTGATCTCGTCCCGGTCGACCGTGATGGTGGCCGCTCCCCAGGCATCCGGCAGGCGACCGGCGAACCAGCCCTCCACACCGTCGGCGCTCGGGAGCTCCTGGTCACGGGGACCTCGCGGGCCACCCGGCCATCGCTCGCCCCGGGGTCCGCCGCCACGGTGGCGGCCTCCCCGCTCGGGGCCTTCTGGCGCCATGCGCCCGTACTTCTCGTGTGGGTGCCTCATCGGACTCCCCCTTCTGTCGTTACTACGATTACATGATTACACAGCAATCGCAGTACGGCAAGTATTCCGTCACCAGCGGACGCCCAGCTGGCGCTTCAGCTCCTCGACGTCAGTCGTCGGGAGGTCGCAGACCATCTCCCGGCACACGTAGGCCGCGCCGGGTGGACGGCCTTCGGCCAAGGGCCCGTTCACGGCGACCACGGCCCCCGGTGAGGTGGCTCGCCGCGCGACGGCCAGCAGGTCCGGCCGGTCGAGCACCACGACCTCAGCAGGCCCCGCGAGGAGCGCCTCCCCGACGGCGGCGGCCCATCCGGCGAAGCGGGCGTGTCGCGCGAACAGCACCGTCAACGTCGACAGGCACGCCTCGGCTGCATCCCGGTGCCGCTGCGACCCGGTGAGCGCGGCGTAGGTGAGCAACGCCCCGGCAGCAGCGGCCGAACCGGACGGGGTCGCGTTGTCGGCCGGGTCCTGCGGCCGCTTGACGAGGACCTCGGCGTCGGCGGCGGTGTCCCAGAAGCCGCCGCTGCCGTCGGGGAACTGCTCGAGAACCACCTCGAGCAGGGCGTGCGCGCCGCGGAGCTGGTCGAGGTCACCGGTCGCGGAGTAGAGCGCCAGCAGTCCCTCCGCGACGTCGGCGTAGTCCTCGAGCACACCGAGGTGCTTGCCGACGACTCCGTCACGAGAGACACGGCGGAGCCGGCCGTCGACCCAGTGCAGCGAGCGCACCAGCTCCGCGCACCGCGTCGCCGCCTCGAGGTAGCGCGGCTCCTCGAGCAGCACGCCTGCCTCCGCGAGAGCAGCGACCGCCAGGCCGTTCCAGGCGGTGACGACCTTGTCGTCCCGCCCAGGCTGCGCCCGCGAGTCGCGAGCAGCCAGCAGCCGAGCGCAGATCGCCTGGTAGCGCTGGGGATCAGCCGGCTCGAGCAGCCGCTGCAGGGTCGACGCCCCGTGCTCGAACGTGCCCGCCGCGGTGACCTCGAGCTGCTCTGCGGCCCACGCGCCGTCGTCCGGCCCGAGCGCCTCGACCAGCTGCTCCGGTGTCCAGACATAGGTGAGGCCCTCGACCCCGTTGGTGTCGGCGTCGAGGGCTGAGGCGAAGCCGCCTTCCGGGGTACGGAGGTCGCGCAGCAGGAAGTCGGCCGTCTCACGGACGATCCGTTCCGCGAACGCCGACCCGGAAGCGCGCCACCAGTGGAGGTAGACGCGGAGCAGGAGCGCGTTGTCGTACAGCATCTTCTCGAAGTGCGGGACCACCCACTGGGCGTCCACGGAGTAGCGCGCGAAGCCGCCCCCGAGCTGGTCGTACATCCCGCCTCGTGCCATCGCCTGGCAGGTGTGGTCGACCTTCTCGAGCCCCTCACCCGTCCGCGCCCACCGCCGCAGGAGGAACTCCAGCACCATCGACGGCGGGAACTTGGGCGCTGAGCCGAAGCCCCCGTGGACGCCGTCGTACCCGGGGTTGAGGGAGGCCGCCGCCTTGTCGAGCAGCTCCGCTGTCACCGCCGAAGCCGCCGAAGGGGTCGCACGGGAGAGGCGTTCGACGACGTCGCGGCCCGCCTCGTCGACGTCACTGCGACGGTTCTCCCAGGTGTCCGCGACGGAGGCGAGCACCTCACCGAACGACGGCATCCCCTGGCGCGGAGCAGGGGGCCAGTAGGTCCCGCAGAAGAACGGCTCACCCGTTCCGGTGAGGAACGACGTCATCGGCCAGCCACCGTGCCCGGTCATCGCCTGGACGGCCTCCATGTAGACCGCGTCGACGTCCGGCCGCTCCTCACGGTCGACCTTGATGCACACGAAGTGCCGGTTCATGAAGTCAGCGGTCGTCTCGTCCTCGAACGACTCGTGGGCCATCACGTGGCACCAGTGACACGCTGCGTAGCCGATCGACAGCAGGATCGGCACATCGCGCCTGACTGCCTCCGCGAAGGCGTCTGGTCCCCACTCCCACCAGTCGACGGGGTTGTCAGCGTGCTGCAGGAGGTACGGGCTCGTCGAAGCGGCCAGCCGGTTGGTCACCCGCCCGACGCTACGGCAGGCGAGATGCGAGGTTCGTGCCGTTCGTCCGTTGGGTAACCGACACGTACGCGTCAACCCAGGAGTCCCCCCATGCGTCGCAGCCTCGCCTCGACCACAGCCGCCCTCTGCGCTACCGCGCTCGTCACCGGCGGCCTCACGCTCACCCACCTCAACGCCGCCTCCGCCCTGAGCGGTGTTCCAGCGTTCACCTCCTACGCGGCTCCGAGCAGCCTGCCCGGATCCACGAACGCCG
Source organism: Frankiales bacterium (assembly GCA_025464795.1). GTDB lineage: Bacteria > Actinomycetota > Actinomycetes > Mycobacteriales > SCTD01 > RYN-111. Next base: position 3,941 of record JAODNB010000192.1, on the reverse strand, counting down.
GTGAGCCGAGCCTCGGCGTGAACGGCAGCACAGGCGCGATGATGTACATGGCGGGGACGAACACCTTGAAGCTCGTCGTGAACGCAGCCGGGGTGGGCACGTGGACGGACGTCACACCGCCCGGCAGCGCGTTCAACATCGACCCGATCGCCTCGACGGACCGCACCACCGGCCGCACCTTCGCGGGCGGGCTCGCGGGTGAGTGCTCGGCGCTCAGCTACTCCGACAACGACGGCGGCAGCTGGACCCAGATGGGCAACGCCTGCACCGGCGTCGTGGACCACGAGTCCATCGGATCCGGACCGTGGAAGGGCGCGGCGCCGCTCGGCAGCACCTACAGCCACGCCGTCTACTACTGCGCTCAGAACGGCAACGACGCCTGCGTCACCAGCAGCAACGGCGGTCTCACGTTCGGCGCGCCGACCCTCGTCAGCGGTGCCTGCAGCAGCCTGCACGGCCACGTGAAGGTCAGCGCAGACGGCACCGCCTACCTGCCCAACGCCCACTGCGGCGGGGTCGCCGGCGGCGCGATCACCAGCAACAACGGCAGCAGCTGGACGTCGTACACGATCCCGGGGTCGTCCGAGCCGACAAACGGCTTCGACCCCTCTGTGGCAACCACCCCTGACAACACGGTGTACGAGGCGTGGCAGGGAGCGAACAACCACCCCATGGTCGCGGTGTCCAAGACGCACAGCTCCTCCTGGACGACACCCGTCGACCTCGGCGCCCTGTCCAGCCCGGCGATCGTGACGAGCACCTTCCAGGCCGTGACCGCGGGCGACAACGGCCGGGCCGCGGTGGCCTACCTCGGCAGCACGACCGGCGGCGACCCGTTCGCGCAGGGCTGGCCGGGCGTCTGGGACCTGTACGTCTCCTACACCTACGACGGCGGCACCTCGTGGTCGACGGTGAAGGCCTCCGCCGACCCGGTCCAGCGCGGCTGGATGTGCGCGAGCGGCACCACCTGCGGCAGCGGTCGTAACCTGCTCGACTTCATGGACGCGAACCTCACCAAGGACGGGCGGGTCGTCGTGGGGTACGCCGACGGTTGCGTCGGGACCTGCGCTGCCTCGAACGGCACCGAGGCGCAGTCGACGGCCGCCTACGCGACCGTGGCCTACCAGAGCAGCGGCAAGGGCCTGCTCGCGGCGTACGACACCACGAGCACCCCGACACCGACCCCCACGGCGACTGCCACCGCCAGCCCCACGGCCAGCCCGACGACCAGCCCTACGGCGACCCCGACCGCCACGGCCACGGTCACTCCCACTACGACCCCCGCCAGTGACCCGGACCCCGCCACGCCCACCCTCACCAGCGGGACGCCGCGGACCGGCACCAGCGCTCCGTCCGGCGGCTACAGCTACGCGAAGGTCCTCGTCCCGGCCGGCAAGAGCCAGCTGAAGATCACGCTGTCCGGACCCTCGTGCGGGACCCTGGGCCTCAGCTGCAACCCGGACCTCGACCTCTACACCAAGGCCGGGGCGAAGCCGACCACGACCGTCAACGACGGGTCGAGCGCGGCCAGCGGCAGCACCGAGACGATCACGGTGGCCAGTCCCACGGCCGCCTACTGGTACGTGGGCGTCTACACCTACAGCGGCAGCAAGACGGCCAGCTACACCGTCACGGCGACCGTCAGCTAGAGCCCGGTGCCGTGCAGGTGGTCGCAGAGCTTGGTCTGCCCTGCGGCGATCTGACCCCCACCGATGCCCTCGAGCGCGGCGAACGGGCCGCACGCGTTCTTCGTGATCCAGACGTGGACCATCGGCGTCGGCGTGGGGTTGACCTGACCTCTGGAGCACTGACCGGCGGCGTTGACGATGCCCTGGATGAGGCCGGTCGGCGAGAAGCACAGGTTGTTGTGGACGTGCCACTGGACGAGCGCCCCGCCGAGGTCGGGGACCTTGGTCAGCGGCGTGCCGGGCGCGAGCATGTACATCGCCGCGACCAGGGTCCGGCCGCCCTTGCTGGTGTCGTACACCAGTGACTCGGGCCGGTCGGGGTCGAGGGTGACCCCGTCGTCCAAGAAGCTCGTGTTGATCAGGTGCTCGGTCCCGGTGAAGCCGTCACCGATGCTGTGGAAGCCCGAGCGCAGCGCGACCGCAGCGTCAGCCCACTGCGGAAGCCGGGCCACGGTCAAGGCCACCAGGTTCTCTGCGGCAGCCTGCTGCCGGGGCGTGACCCCGGGGGTGCCGCTGAGGTCGATCGGCAGCGCCGGGTCGTACGCCGTTGCGGCATGCACATGCCCTGCGGCGCTGTGCGCATGGCTGTGACCGGTCGTGGCGATCGATCCTGCGGTCGCGAAGGCCGTCATGAGCAGCACCACAGCCCACGACTGGACCTGGAGCCCGACGGACCGACGGCCTACCGCGACTGCGGCGGCGAGCGTGGACAGGCCCGCCAGCACGGCGGCGCTGGTGTCGGCGAACTGCACCGGCTCCACGACGTCGAGGCCCGGGATGAACGGGAGCCCCTCCGTCTTGGCGAGCGCCCAGCCGGCTACCGCGCCGATCCCCACCACGACGCCGAGCAGCCCGACGAGGCGATCGCTGCGCACCAGCGCCCACGAGCCCCACGCGACCTGAGCCACCGCAAGGGCGATGAAGGTGACGGCCGCGGCCTTGTGCTCGCCGTGGGCGCCGGCCGCGGCGAAGTGCACGGCACCTGCCCCCAGCGAGGCGATACCGGCGACGACCATCCAGGGCGTCGCCAACGACAGGGGCGCAGCACCGGGCTCGGTCAGGGTCGGCTTGGGGGGAGCCGCAACAGTCATGAGATGACCGTAAGCGTCTGGTCGAGGCGTGGCTCTAGGCCGAAATGACTGGTTTCAGAGGGAACCGAGGGAACCGTCGCTCGAGAACACCAGGCCGACCTGGATGGTGCCGTCCTTGAGCGCCGCCTTGGTGAGCGGCCCACCGGCATCGAGGCTCTTGAAGCCCTTGAAGGCGATGCCGTAGGTCTTCTCGAGGCCCACCTCGCAGAAGGGCCTCTTGGGGCACTCCGCCGGGCCGCCGAGCGTCAGGTCCTTGAGCGCCTTGAGGTCGCTGAGCTTGGTCAGCTTGTTGTCCAGGGCGAACTTCTTCGTCACCGCGAACGCATTCTTGTCATCGGCGGCTGCCGGCTTGTACGCCGTCAGGCCGCGCGGACCGGCGAGCGCGGTGAGGGCACTGAGGGTGGCGTCGAGGTCGTTGCTCGCCTTGGCAGGCGCGTTGGCGCCGTTGGCCTTCGCGTTGAGGAACTCCGTCAAGGTCCCGAGGTACTCCGGGAAGACGTCGAGGTCCCCCTTCTCCAGCGCCGGCTCGTAGACCTCACGGCTCTCGACGGACTTCACCGTGGCGTCGAAGCCTGCGCCCTTGAGCGCCAGCGCGTAGACGTTGGCGAGGGTCTGGCTCTCGCTGAAGTTCGCGCCGCCGACGACGAGCTTGCCCGAGCCGCCCGACACGCCGCTGTCGAGGCCCTTGTCCTTGACGAAGGCCGCAGCGGCGGCCGCCGACGTCTTGCGGTCGATGTCGACAGCCTTGTTCAGGCCGATCAGGGCCTCCACGGACAGCGCGTCCGAGACCTTCTCGAGGGCCTGCTTCGCAGGGTCGGAAGCGACCTTGGTGCGGATGACGGGAACGATGTTGTCGACCGTCTGGAGCTTCAGGTCGTCCGCGAGCACGACCAGCACCTTGCTGTTGTCGGCCGTCGAGACGGACTGCTTGTCGGAGCTGCCACCGCAGCCGGTGAGGAGCAGCGGCAGCGCCGCAGTGAGAGCCATGATCGAACGAGCACGCATCGCGCACCGCCTCCTGTGTCCCGGCCGCTTCGCGGCCGCGTGTCTGGGCAGGGCGCTTCCCCCGCAGGAACAGACCTACCAGACCAGCCCATCGGCGACCAAGTCGATCACCGTCACAGTCGGGTTTCGATGGGTGGCTGCAGGGTCCGCTGCAGCA
>JAODNB010000132.1 GCA_025464795.1 Frankiales bacterium | reverse complement strand
GTCGTCAGCCACGACAACAAGTGGACCAAGGGCAAGCTGGCCCGAGCTCTGTGCGTGAACGGTGCGCGAACGGTCGACGACGTCGCCCAGGCGGGCCGGGAAGTCAGCGACGCCGTCGAGGTGGACGGCACGAGGGTGGATCTGCTCTTGTACGGGTTGGCCAGCGCACGTTGAGAGGACCGGCATGGACGTACGTGAGCTGTTGCGGTTCGACGGGAGCCTCCCGGACCCCCGTGAGACCCCCGGGGTGAAGGGCAAGGAGAAGGCTCGCAAGGAGACTGCTGCACTCGCGCCGGAGCTCACCGACCTGCAGGAGCGGCTGTTCGCGAACGGCAAGCTGGGCGACCCCCGCAAGGTGCTGCTCGTCCTGCAGGGCATGGACGCCAGCGGCAAGGACGGAACCGTCAAGCACGTCGTCGGCCAGGTGAACCCGGCGGGCTGCCGCATCACCTCCTTCGGCAAGCCGACCAAGGAGGAGCTGGCTCACGACTTCCTCTGGCGGATCACGAACGCCCTGCCGGCGGCTGGGCAGATCGGCGTCTTCAACCGCTCCCACTACGAGGACGTGCTGATCGTCCGGGTCCACGACCTGGTGCCGCGCACCGTGTGGTCCCGGCGGTACGCGCGCATCAACGCCTTCGAGAAGCGGGTCGCCGCCTCCGGTGGCTCGGTCGTGAAGGTGTTTCTTCACATCAGCCCAGAGGAGCAGAAGCAGCGGTTGCTCGACCGGCTCGAGGACCCGACCAAGCACTGGAAGATCGGTACGGCCGACATCCCCGAGCGGCACCGCTGGGACGACTACCAGGCCGCCTACCTCGACGCGCTTGCCAAGTGCAGCACCGACATCGCCCCCTGGTACGTCGTGCCTGCCGACCGCAAGTGGTACCGGGACTGGGCGGTCAGCAACCTGCTCGCCGAGACCCTGCGCTCGCTCGACCTGAGCTGGCCGACGCCCTCAGGGGTCAACCTGAAGGGCATGAAGAAGGAGCTGCTCGCCGAGTAGGTTCAGCGGAGTGACCCGCACCCAGGCCGAGCGACGTGCCACCACGCAGGCCAAGGTGCTCGATGCCACCGTCGAGGCGCTCGTCGCCGTGGGGTACGCCGGGACCTCGACGACCGAGATCTGCCGTCGCGCGGGCCTCTCGCAGGGCTCTCTATTCCGCTACTGGCCGACCAAGGGCGAGCTCCTGGCCGACGCGGCCGCGCACGTGCTGGCGCGGGTCACGACCGCGTACGAGCAGGCGTTCACCGGCCGGGTCGGTGCCCGCGAAGCACTCGAGGCGCTCTGGGACACCTACCGGCTTCCCGACCTGCAGGCGGCTGTCGAGCTCTACGTCGCCGCCCGTACCGACCCCGAGCTGGCCACCGCGCTGGCGCGGATCGAGCCGGCCCACCGCGCGAACCTTCACCGGATCGCCCTGTCGGTGCTGGACGAACGCCTCGTCGCCCTCCCCGGCTTCGGGGCCTTCGTCGAGCTGGCCCTCGCAGCGGTGCAGGGCGCGGCCATGAGCGCTGCGGTCGTCGACACCTCTCACGACGTCGTGCTGGGTGCTCTCGAGCAGGTCGTGAGCCTGCTGGACCCCTAGATAGTGACAGGTTGCTTTTTATCTGCTTTGCTTGATCCATGGCTGACGCGATCCTGCTCTACGCGGTTCCCGGGTTCCTCGCCCTGCTGCTCCTCGAGGTGGCCGTGATGCGCGCCGGCCGACGCGTCGAGGACCGGATGCTGGGCTACTCCCGCCGCGACACCCGCACGTCGCTGACCATGGGCACGGTGTCACTTGTCGTGAACGGCGCCTGGCGCCTCGTCGAGGTGCTGGTCCTCGGACTCGCCGCAGCCCTCGTGCCCTGGTCGCTCGGGCACGGCTGGCTGGCGTGGACGATCGCCCTCGTGCTGCTCGACCTCTGCTACTACTGGGACCACCGCGCAGGCCATGAGGTACGGGTGCTGTGGGCCTCGCACGTGGTCCACCACAGCTCCACGAAGTACAACCTCTCGACCGCGCTCCGCCAGACCTGGACCGGCGAGTACACCGTCCTGTTCTTCCTGCCCGTCGCCCTCGCCGGCGTGCCGGTCGAGATCGTGCTGGCGGCCTGGTCGTTCAACCTGCTGTACCAGTTCTGGATCCACACCGAGGCGATCGACAAGCTCCCGCGCTGGTTCGAGCTCGTGTTCAACACCCCCTCGCACCACCGGGTCCACCACGGCTCGCAGTCGCAGTACCTCGATCGCAACTACGGCGGTGCCCTCATCATCTGGGACCGCCTGTTCGGGAGCTTCGAGCCTGAGGGCGAGCGAGTCGTGTACGGCCTCACCAAGAACATCAAGACCTACAACCCCCTGCGGGTCGCGACGCACGAGTACGTCGCCCTCTGGCGGGACGTGAGGGCGGCCGCGTCCTGGCGCGACCGGGCCGGCTACGTCCTGCACGGTCCCGGCTGGTCCCCGGTCGTCGCTCAGGACCGGGAGCTCGTCGCCGCCTGACCGTCCGGGTCACGGCCTTGCATAGGGTTCGGCCATGCGCTTCACCGAGCTCGAGTGGGCGGAGACCCCCATCGGCGAGATCAGCCTCCGCCGCCGTCTGGATCCTCAGCTGAAGACCGACGTGTACGAGGTGAAGCTCGGTGACGAGTACCTCATGTCGTCCACGTTCACCTTCGCTGAGGAGGAGCTCGCCCGGCTCGGGCTGGCCGAGCTGTCGGGCTCCGACCTCGACGTGGTCGTCGGGGGCCTCGGCCTCGGCTGCACCGCGGTGGCCGCTCTCGAGGACCCGCG
>JAODNB010000115.1 GCA_025464795.1 Frankiales bacterium | reverse complement strand
GGCGGGTCGACCGCGCAGGACACCAGCCACTGCGCGACGGTGAGCAAGCAGTTCCTCGACTTCCCGCAGTCGCCGCCCTGTGTCGCTCACACCGGCAACCCGGGGGCGACCTACGCCGGGGTGTCGGGCAAGACGATCAACCTCGTGTACTTCCGGGAGAAGGACAACCCGGTGGTCAAGGGGCTCCTGCAGTCTCAGGGCCTCTACAGCGACCCGGCGGACCAGCGGAAGTTCATCGGCGCGATGGAGACCTTCATCAACAAGCGCTACGAGCTGTACGGGCGCCGCGTCACCATCACGTTCTGGCAGTCCCCCTGCGAGGCGGCTCCGCCCGTGGACTCGTGCTTCCGCGACGACGCGAAGGCCCTCGTGGCCAAGCTGCACCCGTTCGCTGTCGTGTACGACAACAACACGAACACCCCTGCCTTCTTCGACGAGCTCAGCAAGGCGCGGGTCATCAACTTCGGTGGGTGGCACTTCCAGGACTCGTTCAACACCGCCCACCGCCCCTATCACTACGACAACCTCCAGGGCGGGGACTTCCAGGCCGTCATGACCGGCGAGTACTGGTGCAAGAAGCTCGCCGGCAAGAAGGCTCGGTACGCCGGGTCTGCCGACCTGCAGGCCAAGGTCCGCAAGGCCGCGGTCTTCTACCCCTCGACCGACGTCAACACCGAGCCCGCGCACCACCTCGAGGCGATCCTGAAGGGCTGCGGCACGCAGACCGTTGACGTCCCGTACTCGCCCGACACCGCGACCGCCTCCTCCCAGGCGACCTCTCAGGTCGCCCAGGCCCGCAACGCCGGCGCGACGTCGGTCCTCTACTTCGCCGACCCGATCGCGCCGGCCTTCGGGACCAAGGCCATGACCAGCCAGAGCTGGTACCCCGAGCACGTGCTCGTGGGCAGCGGGCTCATCGACTACGACGTCCTGGCGCGGCTGTACGACCCCCAGCAGTGGAAGCACGCGTTCGGCCCCAGCGACACCGTCCTCTACAAGCCGCTCGGGCAGCAGGAGGCGTCGATCACCTGGCGCGCCGCGGGGAACGCGGGCAACGCCTACTCCTCCGCAGAGCTGCAGTGGGGCTACTGGGCCGTCATCGCTGCGGGCATCCAGATGGCCGGTCCGACCCTCAACCCGGGGACCTTCGAGCAGGCGCTGCTGTCGGGCAGCGTCGACACCCTGCCGTACACCCAGGGCAAGAACCCGAACATCACCTACATCCACTTCGGCAAGGGCGACTACACCGCGTCCTCCGACGCCAAGGAGGCGTACTGGGACGCGAACGCCATCTCCCCCATCGACGGCAAGCAGGGAGCGTACGTGTCGCTGAACAGGGGCCGGCGCTACCGGATCGGCGAGTGGCCGACCGGAGAGCCGCAGCTGCCGGCCGGGGTCTGACGAGGTGGACCTGGACGGCTACCCGCTGAGGAAGGTGGGACGACGGGTCTGGTCCAGCGGGCTGCTGCAGGCGGTTCTTGCGGCCGTCGGCGTGGTGCTGGCGGCTGAGGCCCTGTTCGGCCGCAAGAGCACGGGATCGCTTGCAGGGGTGCCCTTCTGGAACTACGTGCCGTTCGGCATCCTGCTCAACGGCGCGGTCATCGGCACGCTCTACGCGCTCGTGGCCTTCGGGATGATCCTGGTCTACAAGGCCACCCGGGTCATCAACTTCGCGCAGGCCGCGATGGGTTCCGCGCCGGCCCTCGCCGGCTTGCTGCTGGTGGCCGGTCGCGGCTGGCCCTACTGGGCCGGGGTCCTCGTGATGCTCGTCGGGGCCGTCCTCGTCGGTGCGTTCGTGGAGGGGTTCTTCCTGCGCCGCTTCGCGCTGCGGCCGAGGCTCATCGTGACCGTCGTGACGATCGGGGTGTCGTACGCGCTGAGCCTGCTCGAGTCCTACGAACCCCAGCTGCTGACCGACCAGGCTCTCGCGCCGGTGAGCTTCCCGACGCCGTTCTCCTCCTTCCGCTTCGACGCCGGTGGGGTGCTCCTCAACGGGGACTACCTGGCCGTGATCGTGGTCGCAGGGATCGCTGTCATCGGGCTCGCGGCGCTGCTTCGCCTGACCCGCCTGGGGATAGCCATCCGCGCGTCCGCGGAGAACGCCGACCGCGCCTCGCTGCTCGGCATCCCCGTGCAACGGGTGACGACGGCGGTGTGGGTGCTGGCCGCGGTGCTCGCCGGTACCGCCGCGTTCCTGCGCGGGCCAGTCGTCGGTCTCCCGGTCGGAACGGGGGTGGCCCCCGTCGTGCTGCTGTACGGCCTGGCGGCGGCGGTGGTCGCCCGGATGGAGAGCTTCCCGGTCGCCCTCGGAGCCGGCATGGGCCTCGGCGTGATGGAGCAGGCCTCGGTCTACGGGACCTCACGCCCGGACCTGTCGATCGCGTTGGTCCTGCCCGTCGTGCTGGCCGCTCTGCTGCTCCGCCGACAGCGGTTGTCGCGAGCGCTCGACAGCGGGGTCTCGAGCTTCCGGCTCCTGCAGGAGCACCGGCCGGTGCCCCTGGAGCTGAGGACGCTCAGGCAGGTACGGGTGGCGCGCGGGCTGGGTGCCGGACTCGTCGCCGTCTTCGCCCTCGCGGCTCCCTGGGTCATCGGGACGGAGCACGCCGACACCGCCAGCTTCATCGTCGTGTGCGCGCTCGTCGCGGTGTCGATGGTCGTGCTGTCCGGGTGGGCCGGCCAGATCTCCCTCGGGCAGTTCGGCTTCGCCGGCATCGGGGCTGCGGTCGCCGGCGGCCTCGCGACCAGGACCGGTGCGGACTTCTTCGTCACGCTGCTCGTCGCGGGGGTCGCCGGGGCCCTGATGGCCGTGCTCATCGGCCTCCCTGCGCTCAGGGTCCAGGGGCTGTTCCTCGCCGTGGTCACCCTCGGGTTCGCTGCCACGGTCCGCACGTTCGTCCTGAACCGCGACTACTTCGGGGACGTGCTGCCGAGCTTCGACGCCAACATCGCGCGGCCCGTGCTGTGGGGCCGGATCGACACGACGAGCGGCACTGCCTACTACTACGTGTGCCTGGCCGGTCTGGTGCTCGGCGCGCTGATGGCCAAGGCGCTGCGGAGCTCGCGCTCCGGACGGGTCTTCATCGGCGTCCGTGACAACGTGCGTGCGGCCCAGTCGTACGGCGTCTCGGCGACCGTGACGCGGCTGTCGGCGTTCGCCCTGTCCGGCTTCCTCGCGGCCCTCGCGGGAGCGCTCTTCGTCTACCAGCAGGGCAGTCTGGACCCGCAGTCGTTCTCGATCCAGATGTCGATCGAGGCCTTCATGTTCACCGTGATCGGAGGGCTGTCGGGGGTGGGCCCGGCCGTCGCCGGCGCCGTCGCCTTCGAGTCGCTGAAGTACCTCAAACCCGTCCAGCACCTGCTCGGCGACACCAGCACGGCGACGTTCATCGACACCTTCTTCGTCGCCGGCAGTCCGCTGCTGGTCCTCACCTTCGCCCCTGGTGGTCTCGGTGCGGTCTTCTACGGCGCACGTGACCGCTGGCTGCGTGCGATCGCCCGCAGGCACGACCTGCTCGTGCCCTCTCTTGTCGCCGACCGCTCGGCCACTGCGTCCGCGCCGCGAGCAGCGTTCGCACCGACTTCAGACGCGGTGCTGGTGTGCCGGGGCGTCGACGCCGGCTACGACGGCGTGCAGGTCCTGTTCGGGGTCGACCTCGAGGTGCGTCGCGGCGAGGTGCTGGCGCTGCTCGGCACGAACGGCGCCGGGAAGTCGACCCTGCTCCGGGTCGTGTCCGGCCTGCTGCCCGCGAGTGCGGGATCGGTGACCTTCGAGGGCGCAGACGTGACCGCGCTCGACGCGGTCGGGATGGCCAAGCGCAAGGTGGTCCAGGTCCCTGGAGGCAGAGGCGTCTTCCCGACGCTGACCGTCGCCGAGCACTTCACGGCTGCGGGCTGGCTGCTCAAGAGCGACCCGGGCGTGCTCCAGCGACGCGAGGAGGTTCTCGAGCGGTTCCCAAGGCTGCGCGAGAGGTACGACCAGCTCGCCGGCAACCTGTCCGGCGGGGAGCAGCAGCAGCTGGCCCTGGGGATGGCCTTCCTGTCGCTGCCTAGGCTCCTGATCGTCGACGAGCTGTCGCTCGGCCTCGCCCCGGCCATCGTCGAGCAGCTCCTCGCCCTGGTGCGCGAGATCAACGCGCGGGGCACCGCTGTCGTGCTGGTCGAGCAGTCCGTCAACGTCGCCCTGACCGTTGCTGACCGGGCGTACTTCATGGAGAAGGGCGAGGTCCGCTTCGAGGGTCCGACCGCCGAGCTGCTGGAGCGCGACGACATCGTCCGCTCGGTGTTCCTCGAGGGCGCAGGTGTCAGCCGTCCGGCGCAGGTGAGAGCGGAGCGGGGCGCCGTTCCCGTGGCGGAGCGCAGCACCGTCCTCGAGGCTGAGCACCTCGCGGTGTCCTTCGGCGGGATCCGAGCGGTCCGCGACGTGTCACTGGTCCTGCGCGAGGGCGAGATCATCGGGCTCATCGGGCCCAACGGAGCCGGCAAGACGACTGTCTTCGACCTGCTGTCCGGCTTCCTCGTGCCCTCGACCGGAACGGTCCGGTTCCTGGGCGAGGACGTCACGGGGTGGAGCCCGGACGCTCGAGCCCGTCAGGGCTTGGGACGGTCCTTCCAGGACGCACGCATCTTTCCCTCGCTCACCGTGGCCGAGAACATCGCCCTGTCCCTGGAGCGCCACCTGGAGGTCCGGGACCACCTCGCCGCGGGGCTGGGCCTCCCGGCCGTCCGCGAGCTCGAGGACGACATCGCCTGGACGGTGGCCGATCTGGTCGAGCTGATGAGCCTGGGCGCCTTCCGTGACAAGTTCGTCAGCGAGCTGTCGACGGGGAGCCGACGCGTGGTCGACCTCGCGATGGCGATCGCTCACGACCCCACGGTGCTGGTGCTCGACGAGCCGAGCTCGGGCATCGCTCAGCGCGAGACCGAGGCGCTCGGCCCGCTGCTCGAGAGGATCAGGACCGAGACGGGATGCGCGATGCTGGTCATCGAGCACGACATGCCGCTCATCACCGCGGTGTCCGACCGGCTCATGGCCCTGGACCTGGGACAGGTCATCGCCACCGGGACCCCTTCCGAGGTCCTCCAGGATCCCGAGGTCGTCGCCTCCTACCTCGGCACCGACGCCGCAGCGGTCTCGCGATCCGG
>JAODNB010000105.1 GCA_025464795.1 Frankiales bacterium | reverse complement strand
TGCACCTACACGACCGCCGCAGCGGCCTCCAAGAAGGTCACGGGCAAGCCGCCGACGTCCAAGGTGGAGACGGCGAAGCCGGCCACCATCACGATGACCACCAACCAGGGCGAGATCGACCTGTCGCTGAGCGCCAAGAAGGCGCCCTGCACGGTCAACAGCTTCACCTTCCTGGCCAAGCAGAAGTACTTCGACGGCACCAAGTGCCACCGGCTCACCACGTCCGGCATCTACGTGCTCCAGTGCGGTGACCCGAGCGGTACGGGCGGCGGGGGTCCTGGCTACGCGTTCGCTGACGAGAACCTCAAGGGTGCGGTCTACCCGAAGGGCACGGTCGCGATGGCCAACGCCGGCCCCGGCACCAACGGGAGCCAGTTCTTCCTGGTCTACAAGGACACCCAGCTCCCGCCGAGCTACACCCCGTTCGGGACGATCACCAAGGGCCTCGACGTCCTGGACAAGATCGCTGCCGGCGGCTCGAACCCGAGCGGCGACGGTGCGCCCAAGCTCCCGGTGCAGATCAAGACGGTGACGGTCTCCTAGCGCAGACCTACTGGGTCGGCGGCGGGCCGTAGCCCATGGGCGCTTGGCCGTAGCCGCCGATCCCCTTGGGGTTCGGACCGTACTGGTTGTCGCCCGGCGTGCTGTCCATGACCATGAACACCAGCACCACGATGCCTCCGAACGGGATGATGCCCAGCAGGAGCAGCCAGCCGGACTTGCCGGTGTCGTGGAGCCGGCGGCAGCCGACCGCCAACCCGGGCACGATGGCCCCCAGGCCGACGATGACGACGGCGACGAGCACCAGGATCCCGAGGGGCCTGGCGACCGCTGCGAGCACCAGGGCAACGATCTCCAGGCCGATGATGGCCAGGCCCACGGCCAGGGTCCAGTACCAGTACTCCGAGCGACGGGCCCGGCCGGAGAAGTCGGCGTACTTGCCCAGGACGGTCTTCACGGCTGTCATGAGGTCCACGGAGGTGCTCCTGTCTGCGCGGCGCCCGAGTGGCGTCGCCGGTCAGCATGGGGCATACCGCCGCAGAGTGTGGGACCGCAGGAGCTAGGAGGTGACCCGGTAGGCGTCGTAGACGCCCTCGACCCCGCGCACCTGGTTGAGCAGGTGACCCATGTGCTTGGGGTCGGCCATCTCGAAGGAGAAGCGCGAGACCGCCACCCGGTCGCGGGTCGTCGTCACCGTCGCGGACAGGATGTTCACGTGCGCGTCCGACAGCACCCGCGTGACGTCGGACAGCAGACGGGTGCGGTCCAGCGCTTCGACCTGGATGTTCACCAGGAACAGCGAACCGGCCGTCGGTGCCCACTCGACCTCGACCAGCCGTGCAGGATCGGCCAGGATGTCGCCCGCGTTCGTGCAGTCCCGACGGTGCACGGACACTCCTCGGCCACGGGTGACGAAGCCGACGACGTCGTCACCGGGGACCGGGGTGCAGCACTTCGCCAGCTTGACCCAGACGTCGTCCACGTCCTTGACGACCACGCCGGGGTCGCCCTGCTGGCGAGGCCGCGCGGGCCGCGTCGGTACGGCGGTCTCGGCGAGGTCTTCGGCGGCGCCCTCCGCGCCCCCCATGCCGGCGATGATCTTCTGCACGATCGACTGCGCTGAGGCACGGCCCTCACCGACCTCGACGTAGAGCGCCGTGATGTCGGCGAGCCGCATCTCCTTGGCCAGGTTGAGCAGGGCGTCGCCGCCGAGCAGTCGCTGCAGCGGCAGCCCCGCCTTGCGCATCGCGCGACCGATGGCGTCCTTGCCGTTCTCGACGGCGTCCTCGCGGCGCTCCTTGGCGAACCACTGGCGGATCTTGTTGCGGGCCCGGGGGCTCTTGACGAACTGCAGCCAGTCCTGCGACGGGTGGGCCGTCTCGGCCTTGGACGTGAAGATCTCGACCACGTCCCCGTTGTCGAGGGTGGACTCCAGCGGCACCAGACGCCCGTTGACCCGCGCGCCGATGCAGCGGTGACCCACCTCGGTGTGCACGCCGTAGGCGAAGTCGACGGGAGTCGCACCGGCAGGCAGCGACACCACGTCGCCCTTGGGCGTGAACACGAACACCTCGGCGCTGTGCAGGTCGAAGCGCAGGGAGTCCAGGAACTCCCCCGGGTCCGCCGCCTCCTTCTGCCAGTCGAGCAGCTGCCGCAGCCAGGCCATGTCGTCGCCCTTGGCCGGCGCGGCGGTGCCTGGTGCGTCACCGGACTCCTTGTACTTCCAGTGCGCAGCGATGCCGTACTCCGCACGCTTGTGCATCTCGGCCGTGCGGATCTGCAGCTCGACGGGCTTGCCCTCGGGCCCGATCACCGACGTGTGCAGCGACTGGTACATGTTGAACTTGGGCATCGCGATGTAGTCCTTGAAGCGCCCGGGGACGGGGCTCCACAGGGCATGGATCGTGCCCAGGGTCGCGTAGCAGTCGCGCACGTTCTCGACCGTGATGCGGATGCCGATGAGGTCGTAGATGTCGGTGAACTCGCGGCCGCGGACGATCATCTTCTGGTAGATCGAGTAGTAGTGCTTCGGTCGGCCGGTGACCGTCGCGGTGATCTTCGCGGCCTTCAGGTCGGCGCTGACCTTGTCCACGATCTCCTGCAGCTGCGTGCCACGCGAAGGGGCACGGTCCGCCACCAGCCGGACGATCTCGTCGTACCGCTTCGGGTACAGCGTCGCGAAGGCCAGGTCCTCGAGCTCCCACTTGATGGTGTTCATGCCGAGGCGGTGGGCCAGCGGTGCGAAGATCTCGAGCGTCGTGGTGGCGATGCGCTCCTGCTTCTCCTGCTTCAGGTAGCGCAGGGTCCGCATGTTGTGGAGCCGGTCGGCGAGCTTGATGACGAGCACCCGCGGGTCCCGGGCCATGGCCACGACCATCTTGCGGATCGTCTCGGCCTCGGCGTGCTCGCCGTACTTGATCTTGTCGAGCTTGGTGACGCCGTCGACGAGGTGCGCGACGTCCTCGCCGAACTCCTCCTGAACGTCCTCGAGGGTGTACGGGGTGTCCTCGACGGTGTCGTGCAGGAGCGCCGCGACCAGGGTGGTGGTGTCCATGCCGAGCTCGGCCAGGATGGTCGTCACCGCCAGCGGGTGCGTGATGTAGAGATCGCCCGAGCGACGGCGCTGGTCGCCGTGCATCTGCTCGGCGATCTCGTAGGCCCGCACGACGTGCCGGGTGTCCGCCTTTGGGTGGCTGGTCTTGATGGTGCGCAGCAGCGGCTCGAGCACCGGCGGGGCCGCACCGGGCTTCTGCGGCGCCGTCAGTCGGGCGAGCCGGGCGCGCACCCGGCGGCCGCTGGGCGTGCCGGTGCTGGCCGCCGGGAGCCGGTCGTGGTCGTCGAGGTCGACCTGGAGGGCATCCTCGGCCGGGGCGGGCGGGGGCGCGTCAGGTGCCATGCGCTCCTCCTCCCGTACGAGCCCCCAGTCTACGGGGCCACGCTCAGACGGTGAGAACGGCGTGCACGGGTACGCCGTCGAGGGCCGCGCGCCCGTCCAGGAAGGCCAGCTCGAGCAGGAAGGCGACGCCGACGACGGTCGCCCCGCACTCCTGCACGAGGTGCACGGCTGCGGCAGCGGTGCCTCCGGTCGCGAGGACGTCGTCGATGACCAGCACCCGCTCGCCCGGGACGAAGGCGTCCTGCAGGACCTCGAGGGTGTTGCTGCCGTACTCGAGCTCGTAGGACCGCTCGTGGACCGGACCGGGGAGCTTGCCGGGCTTGCGCACGGGCACCACGCCCGCGCCGAGCGCGACCGCGACGGGGCCCGCCAGCAAGAAGCCGCGGGCCTCGACCCCGACGACCTTGTCCACCTCGCCGGGGCCCGTGTGCCCGTCAGCCAGGGACCTGATCGCGGCAGCGAAGGCAGCGGCGTCGGCGAACAGCGGCGTCAGGTCCTTGAAGACGATCCCGGGCTGCGGGTAGTCCGGGATGTCCCGGACGAACGAGAGCAGGTTCAACGCTTCTTCTTCTTGCCGGACGGCCGCGAGCCCTTCTTCTTCTGGGGAGGCCGCTTCGTCGTCGGTCGGGCGGGCGCCGCGACCGTCTCCACTCCCCCAGGGACCGCGTCCCCCGCAACAGCGGTCGCGTAGGCCGACTGGGTGGACAGCCGCATCGGGGCCTTGCCACTGGCGCGTCGGGTGAGGACCCGCTGGTTGAGGTCCTGAAAGCGCTGCTCGCGCTCCTTCAGGTCGGCGAGCAGCGGTGTCGCCAGGAACAGGCTCGAGTAGGCACCGGACGCGAGCCCCACGAAAAGGGCGAGCGCCAGGTCCTTGAGCGTGCCGGCACCGAGGAGCAGAGCTCCTACGAACAGCAACCCGGAGACCGGGAGCAGCGCGATCAGCGAGGTGTTGATCGAGCGCATGAACGTCTGGTTGACGGCGAGCTCCGAGGCCTCGGAGTAGGTCAGGACGCTCTGCTTCTCCAGGCCGCGAGTGTTCTCCTCGACCTTGTCGAACACCACGATCGTGTCGTAGAGGGAGTACCCGAGCACGGTCAGCAGGGCGATGACGGTCGACGGCGTGACGACGAAGCCCGTGATCGAGTAGACGCCGGCCGCGAGCAGCAGGTCGTGGATGAGGGCGATGATCGCCGACGCCGCCATCTTGGGCTCGAACCGCACGGAGATGTAGAGCACGACCGCGATGAGGAAGACGATCAGTCCCTGAAGGGCCTTCTTCGTGACCTGCTTGCCCCACGAAGCGCCGACCGACTGGCTGGTGACCTTGTCCTCGTTGATGGCGAAGTGGTCGGCCAGACCGGCCGCGACCTTGTTGCTCTGGGCCTCGCTGAGGGGCTCGGTCTCGACGCGGAGCTGGGTCTGGCCGCTGGAGCTCTTGACCGTCTGGAGGATGGGGTCCTTGACGCCGAGGCCCTCGACGAAGGTACGGCTCGCCTTCAGGTCGACGTTCGACGCCACAGGCAGTTGGTAGATGCTGCCGCCCTTGAACTCGACGCCGAGGTTGAAGCCGCGGAACACGATGGAGCCGAGGGCGATGACGCACAGCAGGATGGAGACGGCGTAGAACTTCTTGCGCTGACGGATCAGGGGGAAGGTCGTCTCGCCGTGGTAGAGGCGGTGGATCATGCCCATGGTCAGGCCTCCCTGGTGACAGCGGCCGATGTGGTGGGGTCCTTGGGGATGAGCGACTTGCGGACCGCGCCGGTCGAGGGCTCACCGCCGTCGGGCCCGTAGAAGCCCGTCAGGCGACTGCGGGAGAACCAGCCGAAGCGCGAGAGCCACGAGATGAGCGGCCGCGTGAACAGGAACACCACCGCGACGTCGAGCAGGGTCGACAGGCCCAGGGTGAAGGCAAAGCCTCGAACGCCACCGACAGACACGAAGTACAGGATGAGCGCGGCGAGGATCGACACCGTGTCGGCGCTCAGGATCGTGCGGCGGGCGCGGACCCACGCGCGGTCCACCGCGGACCGCGGCGTGCGGCCCTCCTTGATCTCGTCCTTGAGGCGCTCGAAGTAGACGACGAAGGAGTCGGCCGTGATGCCGACCGACACGATCAGACCGGCGATGCCGGCGAGGCTCAGCGCGAAGCCGAACTCCGAGCCGAGCACGCAGATGGACCCGTAGATGAGGCCACCGGAGACCAGCAGCGAGGCGATCGTCACGAACCCGAGAGCGCGGTAGTAGAGCAGGCAGTAGAGGACGACGGCCGCGAGGCCGATGCCACCGGCGAGCAGACCGCTGGTGAGCTGGTCGTCGCCGAGCGTCGCCGACACGACGGTCGCGTCACCCGCCTCGAAGCTGAGCGGCAGGGCGCCGTACTTCAGCTCGTTGGCGAGGTCGTTGCCCTCCTTCTGCGAGAACTGACCGGTGATCTGGGCGTCGCTGTTGATGACGCTCTGGATGGTCGGGGCGCTGACGATCACCCCGTCGAGCACGATCGCGACCTGGTTCGTCGGAGGGGTCTGGTTGTACGCCTCCTTCGTGAGGTTGGTCCACTTGTCCTGGCCGCTGCCCTTGAACTGCAGGTTGACCTGAACCGCACCGGTCGTCGGGTCGTTGCCGACGTTCGCGCCCTTGATGTCCTTGCCGACCACCTTCGCGATCGCGAGGTGGTACTTGTACACGCCGTCCTTGTCGCAGGCGACGATCTCCTTGGCGGGCACGTCCGGCGCGCCGCCGGCACGGGCCTTGGGGTCGCTGCAGTCCAGCAGGGCGTAGTTCTGCGCCGAGTAGACGTCACCGCTGCGCACCGCGGGAGCCTGGGCTGCGTCCGTCGCCTTCGGGGTCGGCGTGGCGCTGGGGGTCGGGGTGGGGCTGGCCGCTGCACCGAGCAGGGCCCTGCTGACGGGCCGCTTGTTGGTCGTGCTCGTCGGCTTGGGTGTGACCACGGAGGTCCCCGCCTTGGGGGAGGTGGTCGGCTTCGGCGTCCCGCTGGTCGTCGGTGAGGCTGTCGCCGTCGGCACGGCGATCTGGCTCTCCACGACCCGTCGGAACTGCAGCTGGGCGGTCTTGGTGACGTTCTGGATGCTCGCGCGGTTGCCGCCTGGGACGGAGACGACGACCTGCGAGCCCTCGACCACGACCTCGGCCTCGCTGACGCCGGCGCCGTTGACGCGCTGGCGGAGGATGTCGACGGCCGTGGACAGCTGCGCCGCCGAGGCCTTGGACCCGTTCGCGGTCTTGGGCGTCAGGATGACCTGCGCACCGCCCTGCAGGTCCAGGCCGAGCTTCGGCTCGAGCGGCTTGCCGTTCGTGCCACCGAAGACGACGCCTGCGTACAGCAGGGCGAACAGCCCGAGCAGGGCACCGAGGTACCTGCCGACGTGAAGCTGGCCGCGGTTGGTCGGGCCGGGACGTGCCACGAGGAGCGATCTCCTGTCTCGGGCGACCCCGCCGGAGAGGTGGGTCGCAGGGCGCGTGCAGAGGCAGCGGGACGACGGAGGTCACCCGCTGCGCTTCGGGCGAGTGTACGCAACGCAGCACCCGGAGAACGGCCGGGCGCGCACCCGCGTTCCCGACGCGTCGGTCAGCCGGCGTCTCCGAGGTCGAGCGGCAGCACGTCGACCGGGCCCGGCGGCCGCAGACCCAGGTGCCGCCAGGCGGCGGGGGTTGCGACCCGGCCGCGAGGCGTGCGGACGATGAGGCCGGTGCGCACCAGGAACGGCTCGCAGACCTCCTCGACCGTCTCGGCCTCCTCGCTGACGGCCACCGCGAGAGTGGACAGCCCGACCGGGCCGCCGCCGAAGCGGTGGCACAGGGCCTCCAGCACCGCGCGGTCGAGCCGGTCGAGGCCGAGCTCGTCCACGTCGTAGACCCGGAGGGCCTCCTGGGCGACCGTCAGGTCGACCCGGCCGTTGGCCCGGACCTCGGCGAAGTCGCGGACCCGGCGCAGCAGCCGGTTGGCGATGCGGGGCGTCCCCCGCGAGCGGCCGGCGATCTCCGCAGCCCCGGCCGCGTCGATCGGGACCTCGAGCAGGCCCGCGGAGCGCACGATGACGCGCTCGAGCTCGGCTGGGGAGTAGGGCTCCATGTGGGCGGTGAACCCGAAGCGGTCCCGGAGCGGTCCGGTGAGCAGACCCGAGCGGGTCGTGGCGCCTACGAGCGTGAAGGGCGCCACCTCCAGCGGGATGGCTGTCGCCCCGGGCCCCTTGCCCACGATGACGTCGACGCGGAAGTCCTCCATCGCGACGTAGAGCAGCTCCTCGGCCGGCCGGCTGATGCGGTGGATCTCGTCGATGAACAGCACCTCACCCGGCTGCAGGCTGCTGACCAGGGCTGCGAGGTCCCCCGCGCGCTCGAGAGCGGGGCCGCTGGTGATGCGCAGGCCGACTCCCAGCTCAGCCGCGATGATCATCGCCAGGCTGGTCTTGCCGAGGCCCGGGGCACCGGACAGCAGCACGTGGTCCGGCGGCTTCTGGCGGCGCTGAGCTGACTCGAGCACGAGGGACAGCTGCTCGCGCACCCGTTCCTGCCCGATGAACTCCTCCAGGCGCTTCGGACGCAGCGCTGCCTCCACCAGCCGCTCGTCCTCGCCGGCTTCAGGGCGTGCGATCGCCTCACCCACCAGCTCGGCGGTCCGCCGGGCGATCTCCTCGGCCTCGCGGCGGGCCAGCTCGTCGGTCACCTGCACATCATCGCGCCTTGCCCAGCATCGCGAGCGCCTCGCGCAGCAGGGTCGGCACGTCGGCCTCGCTGGCACTGGGGTGGGCCGCTGACAGCTTGACCACGGTCTCGTCAGCCTGGGAGCCGGACCACCCGAGCCCGATCAGCGCATCCGTGAGCAGGTCCCGCCAGGCGGCCGCGGCCAGCGGGGCCCCGCCGCTCGTCGCGAGACCCATCTTGTCGCGGAGCTCCAGGACCATCCGCTGAGCGCCCTTGCGGCCGATGCCGGGAACCAGGCACAGGGCAGTGAGGTCTTCGGTGGCGATGGCGCGTCGGACCGCGTCGGGGGTGTGCACCGTCAGGACGGCCTGCGCGACCTTCGGACCGACCCCGCTCGAGGTCATCAGCAGCTCGAAGATCTCCCGCTCGTCATCGGTCTCGAACCCGTAGAGCGTCAGGGAGTCCTCTCGGACGATCAGCGTCGTGGCGAGGAAGGCCTCCTCCCCCGTGCGGAGGCGGGCTCGCGTTCCTGGGGTGGTCTGCACGGCTAGGCCCACCCCGCCGACGCTGAGCACGACGCCCTGGGTGGTCAGGCCGGAGACCCGACCCGTGAGGCTGGCGATCATCCGGGGTCCCCGCGGAAGCGTGAGCGCTTTCGTGGGGTGGTCATGAGAGGCGGGCGAGCATCGGGGCGCGCCAGGTGTGGCAGATCGCCAGCGCGAGCGCATCCGCCGCGTCAGCCGGCCGGGGCAGCTCCGTCAGCCTGAGGATCCGGGTGACCATCGCGCCGACCTGAGCCTTGTCGGCTCGTCCCGAGCCGGTGACAGCAGCCTTGACCTCGCTGGGCGTGTGCAGCGCTACGGGGATGCCCCGGCGCGCGGCGCACACGATCGCGACCGCGCCGGCCTGAGCCGTGCCCATGACGGTCCGGACGTTGTGCTGGGCGAAGACGCGCTCGACGGCGACAGCGTCGGGCTGGTGGAGGTCCAACCAGGCCTCGAAGGCCCGCTCGAGCGCGACGAGCCGCAGGCCGAGCTCGTCACCAGCAGGGGTCGTCACCACGCCGACCGCCACCAGGGACGCGCGCCCCGGGGTGCCGTCGACGACACCCAGGCCGCACCGCGTCAGCCCTGGGTCTACCCCGAGCACCCGCATCCCGCCCCCTCTCGATCGATCACGTGTTCGCATCGTAGGCCTCGGTCCCCGCAACGCGCGTGATCCGGCTCGGCGCGTCGGCAAAGTCACTTCTGTCACTCCTGTCACTCTGGTCCCACACCAAGGGGGGCACGATGAGTCGAGCACTGCAGGGACTGGTCGCAGCAGTCGTCGTCGGGGCGGGGATCGCGACGGTGCTGGTCACCGGGTCGCTGCCCTCCGGGGGATTGCTGGCTCTGCTGGCGTTCCCCGCCCTGGCTGTCCTCGCGGAGGTGGTGGGCTCCGACGTCTACGGCTCCTCCACCGTGTCGCTGTCGGCCGTACCGGTGCTCGCCGCAGCCAGTGCGGGCGAGCCTCGCGCTGCGCTGCTGGCTGCGGCAGCCGCCGGCCTCACGACGACGATCAGGTCACGGACCCGCCGGGTCGAGCAGTACCTGTTCAACCCTGCCGCCCTGGTCGTGTGCGCGTCTCTCGCCTGCGCCCTGACCGCCGGCGCGGTCGGCTCCGTGCTGCCGATCGTGGTCGCCGCCGGCCTGGTCGCCGGTCTCGGCTACTTCGCCCTCGACAACGGGCTCGTGGCCCTGGCCATCGGACTCGACCAGGGTCGGCCGACCGCCGACGTGCTTCGCGACGAGCTGTCGTGGCTGGTGCCCTCCTTCGCCGCGTACGGCCTGCTGGGAGCGCTGCTCGGCTCGGCGTGGAGCAGCGCGCAGGGCTGGGGAGTCGTGGCCTTCCTCGTCCCGCCGGCCATGCTCCGCCTCGCGCAGCGCCAGTACCTCGAGCGGACCGAGCGCTCCGTCGAGCAGCTCCGCGCCGGAGCGGAGCGCCTCCAGCACGCCAACGACGCCCTCCTGGAGCAGCACCGGTCCACCGCTGCCGCGCTCGCCCAGGCGATCGAGGCCCGCGACTCGGGCACGGGCGGCCACGTCCACCGTGTGACCGCGCTGGCTCAGCAGCTGCTCCAGGTCGTCGACCCGGAGCTCGCCGCCGACGAGCAGCTGGCCTTCGGCTTCCTGCTCCACGACATCGGCAAGATCGGGGTGCCCGACGCGATCCTCGGCAAGCCAGGGCCGCTCACGGACGCCGAGCGCGCCATCATGGACACCCATCCGGAGGTCGGCTTCCGGATCGTCACCCAGGCGGGGTTCTCCCCGATGGTCGCCGAGATCGTGCTCACCCATCACGAGCGGTGGGACGGGCGCGGCTACCCGCAGGGCCTGCGCGGAGAGCAGATCCCGCTGCCCACCAGGCTGTTCGCCGTCGCCGACTGCCTCGACGCCATGACCGACGACCGCCCCTACCGCCGCGGCATCGGCCTGGAGGACGCGATCGAGGAGATCCAGCGCCACAGCGGGTCGCAGTTCGACCCGCAGGCGGTGGAAGCTCTGCTGGCCCTGGACCGCGCGACCATCGCCCAGCTGCTGCAGCTGGACCGGGACCGCGTGATCAGCCTGGTCTGACCCGCCGTGCAAGGCTGAGCCTGTGGTCGTCCGTGCTCTCGCGCCTGTGCTGGCGCTCCTGCTGGTCGGCGGCTGCACCACGGGGAGCGGTGCGGCCCCGGAACCGACTGCGGTGCCGACGACCGCTGCACCTGGCTTTCCGTCGTCCTCTCCCCTGCCGGCACCGTCGGTCAGCCCGATGCCCTACCTGCTGCAGCCGCTGGGGACGTTCTCCGCCCCCGAGTGGGTGGGTCCGGTTCCGGGCGACCCGACGACTCTGTTCCTGGTCGAGCGCACCGGGAAGATCCGGCGGATCGACGCAGCGACCGGCAAGGTCCTCGGAACCGTCCTGGACCTCACTTCCCAGACGAGCCACGGGAACGAGCAGGGCGTCCTGGGCATGGCGTTCGACCCGGCCTTTGCGAAGAACACCCGGATCTACGTCGACTTCACAGATCGCGGCGGGGACACCAAGGTCGTCGCCTACACCGTGACCGACGGGATCGCAGGGGGCGGGCAGGAGCTGCTGACGGTCGACCAGCCCTTTCCCAACCACAACGGCGGCACGGTCCTGTTCGACAGCACCGGGATGCTGCTGGTCGGGCTCGGCGACGGCGGCAGCGCAGGTGACCCCGGAGACCGGGCCCAGGACCTCAACACCGATCTCGGGAAGATCCTGCGGATCGACCCGATGACCGGTGAGGGCGCGCAGGACAACCCGTTCCCCTCCAGCCCGAAGGTCTGGGCGCTCGGGTTGCGCAACCCCTTGCGGTTCTCCTTCGACACCAACGGAGACCTCTACCTCGGCGACGTGGGGCAGAACAAGGTCGAGGAGCTCGACGTCGTCCCCCCGAGGTTCCAGCGCGGCGCCAACTACGGCTGGTCGGTCTTCGAGGGCAACGAGCGGTTCAAGCCGGACCGGCAGATCGTCCTCCCCGGCCCGCTCATCGCCCCCGCGCTGACGTACGCCCACGCCGACGGGGCCTGCTCGCTCACGGGGGGGCAGGTGTACCACGGCACCAGACTGCCTGCCCTGCAAGGGAAGTACGTCTTCGGCGACTACTGCGAGGGCGACCTGCTGGTGGTCTCCCGCACGGCCACCGGGGTCACGCCGTCACAGAAGCTGGGCGTCAAGGTCGAGGGCCTGTCTGGCATCGGGCACGACGCGAACGGCGAGCTCCTCGTGATGTCGCCGACCCGGCTCTACCGCCTGGTGGGCCCCACTTAGACCGAGGCGAGGACCTCGTCGGAGACGTCGAAGTTGGCGTAGACGTTCTGGACGTCGTCGAGGTCCTCGAGGGCGTCGACGAGCTTCAGCACCTTGCGCGCCGGCTCGTCCTCGAGCTCGATGGACGTGCTCGGGATCCACGCGATGTCCGCTCCGTCGACGGTGAGGCCGGCCTCCGCGCAGGCGTCCCGGATGCCCCGGGCGTCGGAGACGTCGCACACCACCTCGAAGGCCTCGTCGTTGTCATTGACCTCCTCAGCACCCGCCTCGAGGACGGCCAGCAGCACGTCGTCCTCGGTCAGGCCCTCGGTCTTGGCGATCGTGATGAGGGACTTGCGGCTGAACAGGTAGGCCACCGAGCCAGGGTCGGCAGGGTTGCCACCGTTGCGGGTGATCGCGGTGCGCACCTCGGCGTTGGCGCGGTTGCGGTTGTCCGTGAGGCACTCGATGAGGAACGCGACCCCGCCGGGTCCGTACGCCTCGTACATGATCTCCTCGTAGGCGTTCGCGTCGCCCATCTCGCCGGAGCCCCGCTTGATGGCGCGCTCGATGTTGTCGGCCGGGACGGACAGGCGCTTGGCTCCCGTGATGGCGTCAGCGAGCGTCGGGTTGCCGGCCGGGTCAGGACCACCGGTCCTGGCCGCGACCTCGATGGTCTTGATCAGCTTCGCGAACAGCTTGCTGCGCTTGGCGTCGACGACCGCCTTCTTGTGCTTGGTCGTCGCCCACTTGCTGTGTCCACTCATGCGCTCCGCACATCCCGTCCACTCATGAGACCACTCTAGTGACGAAGTAGTCATGCATCCGCTCGTCCCCGGTCAGCTCCGGGTGGAACGAGGTGGCGAGCAGGTGCCCCTGCCGGACGGCCACCGGGTGCTCCCCCACCGAGGCGAGGACCTCCACCGAGGAACCGGCGCGCTCGACCCACGGGGCCCGGATGAAGACGCCGTGCACGCTGCCGACGCCGGCGACCTCCACGGGGCCCTCGAAGGAGTGCACCTGGGACCCGAAGGCGTTGCGTCGCACGGTGATGTCGAGCCCGCCGAGCAGCTCCTGGTCGTGCCGCCCGTCGACGACCTCGGAGGCGAGCAGGATCATCCCCGCGCAGGTCCCGTACGCGGGCAGGCCGCTGCCGATCAGCTCGCGCAGGGGCGCCAGCAGCTCGAAGATCCGCAGGAGCTTGCCCATCGTGGTGGACTCGCCTCCCGGCAGCACGATCCCGTCGAGGCCCTCCAGGTCGGCCGGCCGCTTCACCTCGACGGGAAGGACCCCGCACGCGGTCAGCGCCGAGACGTGCTCGCGGACGTCCCCCTGCAGCGCAAGGACCCCGACGCGGGCGGCTACCAACCGCGCTGGGCCAGCAGGTCTCCCGCGCCGAGGGAGTCGACCGAGATGCCGACCATGGCCTCACCGAGGCCACGGCTGACCTTGGCGATCCGCTCGGCGTCCTCGTAGTACGCCGTGGCCTCCACGCACGCCCGAGCCCGGGCGGCCGGGTCACCGCTCTTGAAGATCCCGGAGCCGATGAACACGCCGTCCGCGCCGAGCTGCATCATCATGGCCGCGTCGGCCGGGGTGGCGACCCCACCAGCGACGAACAGCACCACAGGGAGCCGGCCGAGCGAGGCGGTCTCCTTGACGAGCTCGATCGGGGCGCGCAGCTCCTTCGCGGCCTCGAACAGCTCGGCGTCATCCAGGGTGGTCAGCCGCTTGATCTGCCCCAGGATCGTGCGGATGTGAGTGGTGGCCTGGCTGACGTCGCCGGTGCCGGCCTCCCCCTTTGACCGGATCATCGCCGCGCCCTCGGAGATGCGACGGAGCGCCTCGCCCAGGTTGGTCGCGCCGCACACGAACGGGACGGTGAAGTCGCTCTTCACGATGTGGTGGGCGTAGTCGGCCGGGGTGAGGACCTCGGACTCGTCGATGTAGTCGACGCCGATCGCCTGCAGCACCTGGGCCTCGACGAAGTGGCCGATGCGGGCCTTGGCCATGACCGGGATGGTGACCTCGGCCTTGATGCCGTCGATCATGTCCGGGTCGCTCATCCGGCTCACGCCACCGTCGCGCCGGATGTCGGCGGGTACCCGCTCCAGCGCCATGACGGCGACCGCTCCGGCGTCCTCGGCGATGCGAGCCTGCTCGGCGTTGACGACGTCCATGATGACGCCGCCCTTGAGCTGCTCAGCCATCCCGCGCTTGACGAGCTGGGTGCCAGTGGATGCAGAGGTGTCGGCCATGGCTCCAGTCTACGAGAGTCCCGCCAGGGGGTTACGGGTACGCGACCGAGCCCGTGGTCGGCAGCAGCAGGACCCACACCGGGCCTGCAGCCAGGGTGATGTCCTTGCCGGTGGCGTCGAGGAAGTGCGTGGCCCCGAGGCCGTTGCGCTTCCAGGTCCCTTCGACCCGTGCGCCGGCCCGCAGGACGACCGCCTTGCCGGCGCCCGTGGAGATGGTGCGCGGCGTGGGCTGCTTGTGGACGTCCACGAAGCCGCTGCTGTGGACGTTGACCATCTGGATGATCACCGTCGTCGGGGCGGCTCCGTTCGTGCGACTCCCGTTCTGGGAGACGGAGTACGAGGAGGTGGCCGGGTTCCAGGTCAGGCCGACCCGGGAGTCCGGGGAGAAGTGCGCCACCGCGGTCGGTGTCGGCAGGCCGCCGGTCGGTGTCCCGAAGCGGAACCCGATGTCCCGAGGCAGGCTGCCAGGCTTGGCGGCCGCCAGCTTGGCGGGGGTGGTGAAGAAGTTACGAGCGTCCTTGCGCTGCGCGCCGAGCCGGTACGCCGCCGGCACCACGTCGTAGGAGGCGTCGCGCAGCCACCCGTGGCTCTGGGCCGCGTGGAAGATGGCCTTGACTCCCGGCTGGGCCCCGCTGAAGCCGATCGGGATCTTGCCGAAGGTTCGCAGGATGTCGACGTCGGACTCGCGGCCGCTGCGGATGGGCCCGACCTCCGTGCTGCCGGCGACGTCGCTCTCGAAGACCGCGAGGAACCGGGTCAGCCCGCCCTCGACGATCTCCTGGTAGACGACGGCTGCCTTGCCGAGCCCGGACTGGTACGGACGGGCCAGCGGCGCGTTGTCGACCTTGATGGCCACGAGCGAGGCGTGCGAGATCCGGGTCGTCCCGCTGATGAGGTCGTGCTCGACCGCGGCGGGCTTCACGACGATGGGCGCCCGGGTCGCCGTCGGTGCGGGGCTGGTGGCCTGAGCGGCCGGCTTGGCGCCACCCGAGCAGGCTGACAGGAGCACGGCGGCGGACAGCAGGGCGACAGCGGGAGCCTTCGAGCGCATGGTGCGACGATAAGTGGCCGAACCGCCCCGCTGCGTGACATTCGCCCTGGACAGTCCGTGTCGCCAGCACGACCTCTCCCGGGGGTCAGGTCGAGGTGTCGGTGCCGTCTCCCCAGGACGAGTCGTGGATGTCGTCGTTGATGTCAAAGCCCACCGGCATCGCCCGGTGGCCGGCCAGGCGCAGTGCACGCGGGAGCCGCCTGCGCCTGAGGGCTCGCGTGTCGTTGACGGCGCTGTTGTGGAACGACCGGGCGAGCCCGACGCGGGACGACGCCGTCTCGAGCTCGGCGCGCGTCTGCTCCGGCAGGTCGGCCGGGATCAGCGCACCCACCTGGCGCAGGGCCCGGGACAGGTCGTTCTCGACCGCTTCGCGCCCGTGCTGCCCAGCCTCGAGCGCGGCGAAGGCCGCCTCGTCCAGGGCGCGCGCCTCCGGCCCGGCCGGCAGCAGGGGTACGAGGGCCCGAGCTGCAGCCGCGCGACGGACGAGCTGAGCGTCGAGCGCGGCCCAGGCGGCGTCGACCCGGGCGTGCATGCGGTCCAGCCGCCCCGCCGTCCAGGTCACGTAGGACGCGAGCAGCACGACGGCCAGCACGACGTACGCAGCGGTGCTCATCCCGGGGCCCCCGTGGAAGCGTCAGCGCAGCGAGCGCTTTCGTGGGGTGGGTTCATGGTGCTACGCGCTCGCGGACGACGGCCAACCAGCGTCGAAGCGTCTCCGACACCCGCCCGGGGTCATCCTCCTGGCCGAAGTCCTCGACGTCGGGCTCGTCGGTGTCGTCATCGAGCTCGACGGCTGCGGGAACGGCGACGGTCTCGTACACCTCGACGATCTGCCGGGTGACCTCGGACCAGTCGTAGTCCAGGACCACCTGGGAGCCGGTGGCCGACAAGGCCGCCCTCCGGTCCTCGTCCCGTAGGAGATCGGCCAGGGCGTCGGCCAGGGCGGCGCTGTCGCCGACGGGGAACAGGACGCCGGCATCACCGTCCTCGAGCACCCGCCGGAACGCCTCGAGGTCGCTGGCCACGACGGGCGTACCCGCGGCCATGGCCTCGATGAGGACGATGCCGAAGCTCTCGCCGTGGGTGTTGGGGGCGCAGTAGACGTCGCCGCTGGCGAAGACCCGCGGCTTGTCCTCCGCGCTGACCAGGCCGAGGACGCGGACGTTGGGGGGCACCTCGGGCGGGTCACCCGGCCCCGCGACGAGGACCTGCACGTCGGGGACCTGCTTGACGAGCCGGGGCAGCGCGTCCAGCAGGACCGCCAGGCCCTTGCGGTCCTCGTCGATGCGTCCGAGGAACACCACCCGGGGTCCGGCGGAGAGGCCGTCCAGCGGCCGAGCCCCGGCGAACGCCGAGACCCGCACCCCGTTCGGGATCAGCACGGCGTCGTGCCCCAGGTGCTCGACGACGACGCGGCGGGCCGCCGGGGAGACGGCGATGCGGCCGGTGATCTTCTCCAGACCGGGCTGCATCGCGGTGCCGAAGACCTGCAGGGCACGGCTGCGGGCGGTCGCGGTGTGGAAGGTGGCGACCATGGGCCCGCGTGCGGCGAAGCACGCGATCATCGACAGCGAGGGCACCGTCGGCTCGTGCAGGTGCAGGACGTCGAACCGTCCCTTGCGCAACCACCTCCGCGTCCTCGTCAGGGACAGCGGTCCGAAGGTCAGCCGGGCCACGGATCCGTTGTAGGGCACCGGAACAGCGCGTCCGCCGGGCACCACGTACGACGGCAGGTCGGCCGTGTCCGGGTCGTCGACGGGAGTCAGCACGGACACCTCGTGGCCGAGCGCGAGCAGGCTCTCCGCGAGGTCGCGCACGTGGGCCTGGACCCCACCGGGGACGTCCCAGGTGTAGGGGCAGACGATCCCGATCCTCACCCGGACCGCCGCGGGTCGTCGGGAGCCAGGTCGTCGAGCCAGAGCTTCTGCAGCATGTGCCAGTCGGCCGGGTGGCTCCGGATGGCCGACTCGAACGCGGTCGCCACGCCCTGCGTCATGGTCGGCAGGTCCGTCGCAGGGACGTACGGGTGGAAGGCGATCTGCCAGTCGCGGTCCCCCACGAACGACAGCGTGGTCGGCATCAGGTTCGCGCCTGTCTCGAGGGCCAGCCTCGCCGGACCGGCAGGCATGCGAGCGGTCGCGCCGAAGAAGTCGACGTCGATGCCCCGCGGCGTCAGGTCACGGTCGGCAAGCAGGCAGATCGTGCCGCCGGCCGCGAGCCGCTCGCTGAGCACCTCGAAGGGGTTGCGGTCGCCGCCCGTCAGGGCAAGCACCTCCATGCCCAGCGACTGCCGGAAGTCCACGAACTGCTGGAACAGCGACTCCGGCTTCAGGCGCTCGGCCACGGTCATGAACGGCACGTCGGTGAGGCCGCACCAGGCCCCGGCGGCGTCCCAGTTCCCGCTGTGCGGCAGGACCATGATGGTGCCGC
This sequence comes from Frankiales bacterium, assembly GCA_025464795.1. Classification (GTDB taxonomy): domain Bacteria; phylum Actinomycetota; class Actinomycetes; order Mycobacteriales; family SCTD01; genus RYN-111. The sequence continues at coordinate 7,423 of JAODNB010000105.1, read as the reverse complement.
GGTCGGAGCCGACCGACCCCCTCAGGAGCTCCTCGCGGACGGTGTGCGTGTGCTCGACGATGCGGTCGCGCGTCATGGCGGGCAGTCGGAAGGCCTCGCACCAGTAGCGCGCGTAGGAGCGGACGGCCGGGCGCAGCAGGTCCTGTCCGGGCGCGACCCGTTCGAGGTTGGCCCGGAGCCTGTCGATCCCGCCTCCGCCGCGGGCCGCCGCGAGGTCGGCACCGGCGTCGAACAGCCGACGGGCCACGCCCTCGGGCATGGCCTTGAGCAAGCTCCACGCAGCGGCGTAGCTGCCCGAGGCGAGGGCGTCGGCGACGGCGGTGACCCGAGGGATCACGTGCCCTGGAGCCCGGCCTGCCGGTGCACCTCGCGCAGGCGCTGGCCCACGGTGATCAGGGACAGCACAGCCAGCACCCACAGCGCTCCGGCGAGCAGCTCGTCGGGGACGCCCATCCCCACGAACCCGGCCGCGGCCAGGGCCAGGATGAGGCGGGCGGGCCGATCCATGATGCCCACGTTGCAGGTCAGCCCCAGGCCCTCGGCACGCGCCTTCTCGTACGAGATGACCTGGCTGCAGATGAGCACGAACAGGGTGACTGCGACCAGGACGTCGTCGTTGCCGTCGCCGGAGTACCACAGGAGCAGGCCCCCGAAGATGGCGCCGTCAGCCACCCGGTCGCAGGTCGAGTCGAGCCAGCCGCCGAACGGGCCCGAGATGCCTCGCTTGCGGGCAAGCGCCCCGTCGATGGTGTCCGTGAGGACGAACAGGGTGATGACCAGCGTCCCGACCAGGAAGTGCCCCCCGGGGAAGAGCGCCAGCGCGGCAGCGACCACGCCGAGGGTCCCGATCCCCGTCACCGCGTCGGGCGTCACACCCCACTTCAGGAGCACGTTGACGAGCGGGTCGGCGATCTTCCCGACCACGGGGCGGAGCTGCGAGCCGATCATCGAGCAGACGATAGCCGCGCGGGAGCCTTGTCCGAGGCCGCCTCCGGCGAGAGGCTCCGCACACGCATGAGAGGTTGAGCCGATGTCGAAGGCAGCGAAGCAGGCAGGACCGGCCCCGGAACCGAGGGCCGCGGAGCTCGTCCGCAACGTGGTCGTGGTCGGTCACGCGGGCGCCGGGAAGACCACGCTGGTCGAGGCGCTGCTCACCAGGACCGGCGCGATCGGGCGAGCCGGCACGGTCGCCGACGGCTCCACCGTGAGCGACAGCGAGGACGTCGAGGTGCGCCTGCAGCGCTCCGTCGCGCTGGCTCTCGCTCCCCTCGAGCACGCAGGGATCAAGGTCAACCTGCTCGACACCCCCGGCTCCGCCGACTTCGTCGGCGAGCTGCGCGCCGGCCTGCGGGCTGCTGACGCGGCGCTGTTCGTCATCTCGGCGGTTGACGGAGTCGACGCCCTCACGGTGCAGCTGTGGCACGAGTGCGCGGCCGTGGGGATGCCCCGGTGCGTCGTCATCACCCAGCTCGACAAGCCCCGCGCCGACTTCGACGACGCCGTCGCGATCTGCCAGCGGGTGCTCGGCGAGGGCGTCCACCCGCTCTACCTGCCCATGCACGGTGACGCCGCCGACGAGCCGGTGGCCGGCGTCATCGGGCTGATCTCGCAACGCGTGTACGACTGGAGCTCCGGCGAGCGGGTCGAGCGGGATCCCGATCCGCAGCACCTGCCTCTCATCGAGACGCTCCGTGGCGACCTCATCGAGGCCGTCATCGCCGAGAGCGAGGACGAGACGCTGCTCGACCGCTACCTGGCCGGTGAGGCAATCGATCCCAAGGTCATCACTGCGGACCTCGAGCTGGCGGTTGCCCGCGGGAGCTTCTACCCGGTGATCCCGGCAGCTCCGCTGTCGTTGCTCGGCACCGACGAGCTGCTCGAGGTCCTCACGCAAGCGATGCCGACGCCCCTCGAGCACCCGTGCCCCGTCGTGACCCGCCCGGACGGCTCCCCCGCGTCGCCCGTCTCCTGCGACCCGTCCGGTCCGCTCGTGGCGGAGGTCGTCAAGACCACCAGCGATCCGTACCTGGGTCGGGTCTCCCTCATCCGGGTGTTCTCCGGGACCCTGCGCCCGGACGCGGTGGTGCACGTGTCCGGTCACGGCTTGGTCGACCGGGGCCACCCGGATCACGATGCCGTCGAGCGCGTCGGTGCGCTCTCCTGCCCGCTCGGTGCCCTGATGCGGCCGGTGGCGGAGTGCGGAGCTGGCGACATCGTCGCGGTCGCTAAGCTCTCCAGCGCCGAGACCGGTGACACCATCTCGGCGAAGGACGACCCGCTGCTGGTCCACCCGTGGGAGCTCCCGGAGCCGCAGCACGTGGTGGCGATCGAGGCCAGCTCGCGTGGTGACGAGGACAAGCTCGGTACCGCACTTCAGCGCCTGGTGGCCGAGGACCCGACACTGCGGCTCGAGCGGCAGACGGAGACGGGCCAGCTGCTGCTCTGGACGGTCGGGGAGGCCCACGCCGACGTCCTGGTCGACCGGCTTCAGACGCGTTACGGCGTGTCGGTCACGCGGCCCGACGTGCTCGTCGCACTCCGAGAGACGCTCTGCGGTCCCGTGTCCGTCACGGGGCGGCACGTGAAGCAGTCAGGCGGGCACGGGCAGTTCGCGGTCGTGCACGTCGACTTCTCCCCCGGGCCTGCGGGGTCCGGGCTGGTCTTCGAGTCCCGCGTGGTCGGCGGGACGGTGCCGACGAGCTACGTCCCGTCCGTGGAGAAGGGGATCGCCGCCCAGATGTCCCAGGGCACGCGTCCGATCGTGGACGTCCTGGCTGTCCTCACGGACGGGAAGGCCCACTCGGTGGACTCCTCCGACGCCGCCTTCCAGTCCGCGGGTGCTCTCGCCCTGCGCGAGGCGTGCGCCGCCGCCGGCGTGCAGGTCCTCGAACCGGTGTCCTCGATCGAGGTGCGGCTCCCCGCCGGGTACGTCGGCACCGCCATGTCGGACCTGTCCAGCCGCCGAGCGCGGGTCACCGGGAACGTGATCGACGACGACGTCGCCGTCGTCAGCGCCGAGGTCCCCGACCTGGAGCTGCTCCGCTACGCCGCTGAGCTCAGGGCGCTGTCCCACGGGACCGGCTCGTTCACCCGCCAGTACCTCCGCCACGAGCCCCTCCCCCCGCACCTCCACCCCTGAGAACCCCACTTCCCTGGTCTCATCTGACAGGGAAGTGGGAGTGGGAGTGCAGGGTCAGACGGCGAGCCAGGCTTGGGCGAGGAGGTCGCGGGTCTCCGGGAGCAGCTGCGGGAGGACCTTCGTGTGACCGACCACCGGCATGAAGTTCGTGTCGCCGCCCCAGCGCGGGACGACGTGCTGGTGCAGGTGGGCTGCGATGCCCGCCCCGGCGACACCGCCGAGGTTCATGCCGACGTTGAAGCCCTGCGCCCCGGAAGCGTGCCGCAGCGTCCGGATCGCGTGCTGCGTCATCTCCGCGAGCTCGACCGTCTCCTCGTCGCTGAGGTCCTCGTACCCGCTGATGTGCCGGTAGGGCACCAGCATCAGGTGGCCTGAGTTGTACGGGTAGAGGTTGAGCACCGCGTAGCACTCGGTGCCCCGTGCGACGACCAGACCGTCGGAGTCCGGCAGACCCGGGATCTCGCAGAACGGGCACTCCGGTCCCTTGCCCTCACCCTGGATGTAGGCCATCCGGTGCGGCGTCCAGAGCCGCTCGAAGGCGTCGCGCAGACCCGCGCCCGCTTGGACCTCAGGTTCGGGCACGTACGGCCTCGACGATCCGGGCGATCGCGTCGTCGACGGGGATGCCGTTGTCCTGCGTCCCGTCACGGAACCGGAACGACACGGCCCCCGCCTCGATGTCCTCGGCCCCGGCGATGAGCATGTAGGGGACCTTCTGCTTCTGAGCGTTCCGGATCTTCTTCTGCATCCGGTCGTCGGAGTCGTCGACCTCGACCCGGATCCCCTCGGACCGGAGCCGCCCCGCCAGGTCGTGCAGGTAGCCGTCGTAGTCGGAGTGGACCGGGATGCCGACGACCTGCACCGGAGCGAGCCACGCCGGGAACGCACCTGCGTAGTGCTCGGTGAGGACGCCGATGAACCGCTCGATCGAGCCGAACTTCGCCGCATGGATCATGACCGGCTGCTGCCGTGACCCGTCGGCGGCCTGGTACTCCAGCTCGAAACCGGCCGGCTGGTTGAAGTCGTACTGCACGGTCGACATCTGCCAGGTGCGGCCGATCGCGTCACGTGCCTGCACGGAGATCTTCGGCCCGTAGAAGGCCGCCCCGCCCGGGTCGGGCACCAGCTCGAGGCCGGTCTCCTGGGCGCACTTCTCCAGGACAGCCGTGGCCGTCGCCCAGTCCTCGTCCGATCCCACGAACTTGTCCGGCTTGGAGTCGTCCCGGGTCGACAGCTCGAGGTAGAAGTCGGTCAGTCCGAAGTCCTTGAGCAGCCCGAGGACGAAGGTCAGCAGGTGCTTGACCTCATCGGGTGCCTGCTCCTGGGTGCAGTAGGAGTGCGAGTCGTCCTGGGCGAAGCCGCGGACCCGGGTGAGGCCGTGGATGACGCCGGAGGGCTCGTTGCGGTAGACCGACCCGAACTCGAAGTAGCGCAGCGGCAGCTCGCGGTAGGACCGCCCGCGCGACTTGTAGATCAGGTTGTGCATCGGGCAGTTCATGGCCTTGAGGTAGTAGTCGCTGCCCTCCATCTCCATGGGGGGGAACATGCCGTCGGCGTAGTACGGCAGGTGCCCGGAGGTGTGGAACAGCCCTTCCTTGCTGATGTGCGGCGTCCCGACGTAGTGGAAGCCCTCGGCCAGGTGGCGGGCGCGGACGTAGTCCTCCATCTCTCGCTTGATCACCCCACCGCGAGGGTGGAACACGACCAGGCCGGAGCCGATCTCGTCGGGGAAGGAGAACAGGTCGAGCTCGACGCCGAGCTTGCGGTGGTCGCGCTTCTCGGCCTCCTCGAGCAGGTGCAGGTGCTCCTTCAGCGCGTCCTTCGACTCCCACGCGGTGCCGTAGATCCGCTGCAGCTGCTCGTTCTTCTGGTCCCCGCGCCAGTACGCCGCCGCCGACCGCATGAGCTTGAAGGCCGGGATGTCACGGGTGGTCGGCAGGTGCGGGCCCCTGCACAGGTCCGACCACACGGTGGCGTCGCCGACGAGGTTGTCGTAGATGGTCAGCTCGGCGCCGCCGACCTCGGGAGACTCCTCGGGTGCCGCGCCCTTGAGGCCGATCAGCTCGATCTTGAACTTCTCATGGGCGAGTTCCGAAGAGGCGTCCGCCTCGGACACCACGCGACGGCTGAAGCGCTGCCGTTGGCGGGTGATGTCGCTCATCTTCTTCTCGATGGCGACCAGGTCCTCGGGGGTGAACGGCCGCGACGGGAGGAAGTCGTAGTAGAAGCCGTCCTTGATGAACGGCCCGATCCCGAGCAGGGTCCCGGGGAACAGCTCCTGGACCGCCTGGGCGAGGACGTGCGCGGCGCTGTGCCGGAGCACGTTGCGGCCGTCCTCGCTGCCGTAGGGCACCTGCTCGACGACGTCGCCCTCGGCGACCACGTGCGCGAGATCGACCAGCGCGCCGTTCACGCGGGCGACAGCGGTGTCCTTGACGCCGAGCACCTCGAAGGCCGTCTTGCCGGCGCCGGCGGAGTCGACGCGGACGGTGACGGGCGGGTTCTCGGACATCTTCCGAGCCTAGTGCGGCGGCGCAACGCGCTTACGCGAGCTCAGGCCAGCGAGGCCTTCAGGGTGATGTCGACACCGGTGAGCGCCTTGGAGATCGGGCAGCCCGCCTTGGCGTCCTCGGCGGCCTGAACGAAGCTGGCCTCGTCGAGGCCCTCGACCTCGCCGACGACGGTCATCGCGATGCCGGTCAGCCTGAAGCCACCCGCGGGGTCCGGTCCGAGCGAGACGTCCGCCGTCACCTCCAGCGACTGCGGGGTTCCGCCGGCCGTGGCGATGAGGGCAGACAGCTGCATGGCGAAGCAGGAGGAGTGGGCGGCGGCGACGAGCTCCTCCGGTGACGTGGTGCCGTCGGCGTCCTCAGCCGCACGCTTGGGGAACGACACGTCGTAGGTGCCGACCTTGCTGCTGCTGAGCTCGACCTGGCCGGAGCCGGTCTCGAGCGTGCCGTTCCAGGCCGTACGTGCGGTGCGAGTGGGCATGTGAGGTCCTCCAGGGTCAACGGGCGGTCCTCCGGTTCGACACGCCACAGGCGAGGATTGTTCCCCCTGTGCAGGTATTTCCGTCTCGTTGCAGAACGATGCCCACGTGACCCTCCGCTTCCCGGCAGCTGTCGGCGCCCTCTCCCTGCTCCTGCTGACGGCCTCCCCCGGCGCCGCAGCCTCCCCGGCGTTCTCCCCGGGGTACAAGGGCTTCCACTCCGTGCTGGGCTACGGCACCGGGCAGACGGTCAACGCCGTCGACCTTGCGAACAACCTCGCGACGGGCGCTGTCCCCGAGACCTTCACCAACCAGGCCGACCTCTACAACAAGGTCATCACCAAGCAGCCCACGGGGGACCTCTCCGGCTACTACAAGGACTCCAGCTTCGCGGAGGTGACCGGCACGACCACCACCCTCGGCGACGCCAGGATCGTCCGCGACGACCGGTTTCAGGTCCCGCACATCTACGGCGCCACCCGTTCGGGCGCGATGTACGCCGCCGGTTACGCGACTGCGCAGGACCGGCTGTTCCTCATGGACGCGCTCCGCCGCACCGCTGAGGGCTCGACCACCGAGCTTCTCGGCGAGAGCGCCGTCGGGGACGACTCCACGACGCTCGGCCAGTTCGACCTGTCCCCGGAGGAGCTGACCGCGGAGGTGATGAGCCTGCCGCAGACCGAGGGCGCCGCCGGGGCTCGCGCCCTGGCCGACCTTCAGCAGTACGTCGCGGGCATCAACGCCTACATCCAGGCTGCCCTGGCCAACCCGACGCTGCTGCCCGCCGAGTACGCCGGCCTCGGCACGACGCCGAGGGCGTGGACGGTGGCCGACTCCGCGGCTGAGGCCTACCTGCTGATCGCGATGTTCACGGTCTTCGGCGACGGCGAGCACCTGCAGGCGGACGTCTTGGCCAAGCTGCAGAAGAAGCTCGGCGCGAAGACCGGGCAGGCGGTGTACGACGACCTTCGCCACCTCGACGACCCGTCGGCGCCGGTCACCGCCGACCGGCCCTTCCCGAGCGACCGCCCGGGCGCGGGGCCGTCGAGCGCCGTCCCCCTCGACCCGGGCTCGCTGAAGCCGCGGAACGCCGAGGTGTCGTCGACGCCGGGGACGCCCTCGGTGCCGCTGCCCGTCGCCGCGTCCTGGGCGACGACCCTCTCGCGGGGTGGTGGCCTCGCCCTGGAGCACCACGCGTCGAACGCCCTGCTGCTCGCCGGCAAGAACAGCAAGAGCGGGCACCCCCTCGCGGCCATGGGACCCCAGGTCGGCTACTACTCCCCCGAGATCCTCGT
>JAODNB010000094.1 GCA_025464795.1 Frankiales bacterium | reverse complement strand
GTGCGCGTCGTCCCGCGCGAGCTCGTCCACACCGCCGCCCTGTCCACCAGCTTTGGCTTCGGAGGTCATGACGTGTCCCTGGTATTCGTGAGATGACCGTGACAGACACCCAGCACGCGCTGTCGGTCTTCGAAGACCTCCCTCCTGTCTGCGCTCAGCGCCTCGACGCGCTGCTCGACGGCTGGGAGGTCCTCGAGAACGTGAACGGGGTGGTTGTCGCCGCAGGTTCCATCCGGGGCGCCGAGGTCATCGCCTTCGCCACCGACCCGTCCATCCAGGGCGGTGCTCTGGGCATCGAGGGCTGCGGCGCGATCGCGCGCGCCACCGACCTCGGGCTGGAGCGCGAGGTACCCGTGGTCGGCATCTGGCACTCCGGCGGTGCTCGGCTGCGTGAGGGGGTCGCCTCCCTCGCGGCCGTCGCGCAGACCTTCGCAGCGCAGACCCGCGCCAGCGGTCGCATCCTGCAGGTGTCGGTCGTGCTCGGACCGGCAGCCGGCGGTGCTGCCTACGGGCCAGCCCTCACCGACATCGTCATCATGGGTCCGGCCGGCCGCGTCTTCGTCACCGGTCCAGACGTCGTACGCCGAGTGACCGGCGAGGACGTCGACATGGAACGGCTCGGTGGCGCCGACACCCACAGCCGGGTGAGCGGGGTCGCGCACCTCATCGCACCCACCGACGACGAGGCGCTCTACACGGCCCGTCGGCTCGCGCTGCTCGTCGGCGCCCAAGGCGAGGTCAGCACCTCCGAGCTCGACGGCAACGACCCAGGTCCGCTGGTGCCGAGCGACCCGCGCAAGTCCTACGACGTGCGCCCGGTCGTCCGCGCGATCCTCGATCCCGGCAGCCACCTCGAGCTGCAGAAGGACTGGGGCCAGAGCGCTGTCACGATGGTCGGCCGCCTCGGCGGGCGGGCCGTCGGCGTCGTCGCCAACAACCCGCAGGTCATGGCGGGCTGCCTCGACGCGGAGACCGGCGACAAGACCGGTCGGTTCGTGCAGTGGTGCGACGGCATGGGCCTGCCGCTCATCTTCCTGGTCGACGTCCCCGGGTACCTGCCGGGTGTCGGTCAGGAGGACGTCGGTGTCCTGCGCCGCGGCGCGAAGCTGCTGCACGCCTACGCCGGGGCGCACGTCCCGCGCCTGACTGTCGTGACCCGCAAGGCGTACGGCGGTGCGTTCATCGCGATGGGTTCGAAGGGCCTCGGCGCCGACCGGGTCTTCGCATGGCCCGGTGCGCAGGTCGACGTGATGGGGTCCTCGGCTGCAGTCGAGGTCCTCAACCGTCGCGAGCTGAGCGCCGTCAAGGACCCGGCCGCCCGTGCTGCTCTGGTCCTCAAGCTCGCCGCCGACCACGAGGCCACCACCGGCGGTCTGACGCGCGCTCTCGAGTGCGGTGCGGTCGACGAGATCATCCAGCCTGCCGACACGCGGCGGCGCCTCATCGAGGTGCTCTCCACGCTGAAGCAGCGCAAGGGCACCCGACCCAACGGGCCGCTCTAGATGACGACGACCTCGCGCTCGGTCCTCGTCACCGGTGGGAACCGCGGCATCGGGCTGGCTACAGCCCGCGCCCTGCAGGCCCAGGGCCACCAGGTCGCTGTCACGTCCCGCTCCGGTGAGGTCGACGGGTTCCTCACGGTGAAGTGCGACGTCACGTCGGTCGACGACATCGACGCTGCCTTCTCGCTGGTCGAAGAAGCGCAGGGTCCGGTCGAGGTGCTGGTCTCCAACGCCGGCATCACCGACGACCAGCTGCTGCTGAGGATGTCGGAGGAGAGCTTCACAACGGTCCTCGACACGAACCTGACCGCGTCCTACCGGCTGGCGAAGCGCGCCTCCAAGACGATGCTGCGCGGCCGCTTCGGCCGGCTGTTGTTCGTCTCCAGCGTGGTGGGTCTGAGCGGCAGCGCCGGCCAGGCCTCGTACGCCGCCTCCAAAGCGGGTCTCGTCGGCTTCTCCCGCTCGCTGGCCCGCGAGCTCGGTACGCGCGGGATCACCTCCAACGTCGTCGCTCCCGGGTTCATCGAGACCGACATGACGGCGGAGCTCGCGGAGGCTCGCCGGGAGGCGATCGTCGCGTCGATCCCCGCCGGCCGGATGGCCAAGCCTGAGGAAGTTGCCGCCGTACTCGCCTTTCTCGCCTCCGATGACGCCGGTTACGTCAACGGGGCTGTCATCCCCGTCGACGGTGGCCTAGGGATGGGTCACTGATGCTGGCGACCGCGACCTCGGGGACGATCAACGGTGTCTCGTTCGTCGTCCTCGGCTCGGGCGGGCCGATCACCGTCTTCGCCCACGGTCTCGGAGGATCCGTTGCCGAGACGCGGCCCCTCGCCACGCGCGTGCTCGGCACCCGAGTGCTGCTCGACTTCCGCGGTCACGGTGACAGCGCGCTGCTCGACGACGGCTGGGACTACGACATGCTCGCCGACGACCTGCTCTCGGTCGCGGACACCGTCGGTGCCACTCGGGCCGTCGGGCTCTCGCTCGGCGCGGGCGCCCTGCTGCGGGCCCTGTCGCGCAAGGTCGACCGCTTCGACAAGGTCGCCTTCGTCCTGCCCGCAGCGATCGACGGCCACCGGAAGGACGGCGCAACCGAGCGCCTGCTCCGGCTCGGGGACGCCATCTCGGCTCAGGACGCCCGCAAGGTCGCGGACATCCTGCTCGAGGAGCTGCCTACGGCCACCCGTGAGCGCAGGGGCGTCGATGCCCTGGTCTTCCGCCGTGCGCAGCAGCTCGTCACCAAGCCGGCGCCTTCTCCACGCAAGGAGGACCGACCCGTTTCCGACCGCTCTTTCATCAGCCAGATCGCCTGCCCCGCAATGGTTCTCGCCCAGGTCGGGGACCCGCTCCACCCGTCCGACCTCGCCGTCGAGCTGGCAGGGCTCCTGCCCTCCGCCGAGCTGCTCGTACTTCCGGAAGGTGGCGTCTTCTGGACCGCCGCCCGCGATGCGCAGGACGCGCTCGCCAACCACCTCGCCTAGGGGGACCTCATGCTGCTCGAAGGCAAGCGCCTGCTCATCACCGGTGTGCTCACCGACAAGTCCATCGCCTTCTCCGTCGCGCGCATCGCGGCGGAGCAGGGCGCCACGATCGTGCTCACCGGTGTGGGTCGGTCGCTGTCGCTGACGACCCGCATCGCTCGTCGGCTTCCCGGCGAGATCCCGGTGATCCCGCTCGACGTCACCTCCGAGGAGGACCTGGAGCTGCTCCCCAAGCGGCTGCGGGAGCACGTCGACGGGGTGGACGGCGTCCTGCACGCGATCGGCTTTGCGCCGGCGGACGCACTCGGCAACGGCGTCCTGGACACCCCCTGGGAGTCCGTCGCGACGGCCCTGCAGATCTCGACCTGGTCCTTCCCGGCGCTCGCCCGTGCCGCCCTCCCGATGATGGCTCCAGGCAGCTCCTACGTCGGCCTCGACTTCGACGCACGTGTGGCCTGGCCGGCCTACGACTGGATGGGCGTCGCCAAGGCGGGCCTGGAGAGCGCGAACCGCTACCTGGCAAGGGATCTCGGCGTGCATGGCGTGCGTTCCAACCTCGTCTCGGCGGGTCCCTTGAAGACCATGGCGGCCAAGGCCATCCCCGGCTTCTCCCAGTTCGAGGACGCCTGGTCGACCCGCGCCCCGCTCGGGTGGGACGTCACCAACCCCGAGCCGACGGCCAAGGCCTGCGTCGCTCTGATGTCGGACTGGTTCCCGGCCACCACCGGACAGATCGTGTACGTCGACGGTGGGTTCAGCGCCATCGGCGTCTAGGCTCCTTGCGTGCAGCTGCGTCCGGCTCTGAGCGACGACGCTGAGGCCATCGCGGAGGTCTACCGGCACTACGTCGAGAGCTCGTTGGCCACGTTCGAAGAGGTGCCGCCGACCGGCGCGGAGATGCGTCGACGGATGCTGCTCGAGCCGCGGCTGCCGTGGCTGGTCGCCTGCGAGGACGTCGTGGTCGGCTACGCCTACGCCTCACACCACCGGGCGCGCGCGGGGTACCGCTGGTCGGCGGACGTCTCCGTCTACCTCGCGCCGCAGGCGCGCGGAAGGGGCGCGGGCAGGGCCCTGTACGAACAGCTGTTGGCCGTCCTGCGGGACCTCGGCTACGTGAACGCGTACGCGGGCATCGCGCTGCCCAACGCGGCGAGCGTCGGGTTGCACGAGGCGCTGGGTTTCAGGCTGGTTGGTGTCTTCGAGGGAACTGGCTTCAAGCACGGGCAGTGGATCGATGTCGGCTGGTGGCAGCTGCGTCTCCGCGACAGACCGACGTCGCCTGAGGAGCCACGCGCGGTCACTTAAGTCATCGAAAGTATTTTCGAGCCAGGCCACATATTGTCGCTCCAGTAGGTATGTTTATAGGTGCATGGAGACCATCGGAGCTGTCGAAGAGACCGAGCTCCGATGTGCCCTGATCGAACGAGTCCAGGAGCAGCTCCGGGCGGTTGATGCGCAGTCCCTCGCGCTCCGATCCACGCTGGCAGAGCTGTGGCTGGACTCCACGCCGTTCCATGAGCAGAAGTTCGTCTGTGACGAGCTGGCGGTGCTGACGGCCCAGTCGAGCATCACCACGCAGCGGTGGCTGACCCAGTCCTACGCGCTGCGGGAGCACCCCGCCGTGCAGGACC
>JAODNB010000091.1 GCA_025464795.1 Frankiales bacterium | reverse complement strand
CCGGCCTCGATGCCCATCTCGGCGGCGTTGCGCAGGACCGAGGCGGCGCGGGTGGCGGCGTACTGCACGTAGAAGACCGGGTTGTCGCTGGTCCTCCTGGCCCACAGGTCCAGGTCGATGTCGATCTGGGAGTCGGCGCTGGACCGCACGAGGGCGTAGCGGCCGGCGTCGACGCCGATCGCCTCGACCAGGTCCTCGAGGCTGATGACGGTGCCGGCCCGCTTGCTCATCTTCATCGGCTCGCCGTCCCGCACCAGGTTCACGAGCTGCCCGATGAGGATCTCGAGGTTCACCCGGGGGGTGTCGCCGAACGCCGCGCACATCGCCTGCAGCCGGCCGACGTAGCCGGAGTGGTCGGCACCCAGCATGATCACGCAGCGGTCGAAGCCCCGCTCCCGCTTGTCGAGGTAGTACGCGAGGTCGCCGGAGATGTACGCCGGCTCGCCGTCGCTCTTGATGACGACCCGGTCCTTGTCGTCGCCGAAGTCGGTGGTCCGCAGCCACTCGGCGCCGTCCTTGACGTACATGTGGCCCATCCCGCGGAGCCGCTCGATCGCGCGCTCCACGGCCCCGCTCTCGTGCAGCGAGTTCTCGTGGAAGTAGACGTCGAAGTCCACTCCGAAGTCGTGCAGCGAGGCCTTGATCTCCTCGAACATGAGGCTGACGCCGCGCTCTCGGAAGACCTCCTGCGGATCGGCCTGCGACAGGACGTCGGGAACCTGCTCGGTCACCCGCTGGGCGATGTCGGCGATGTAGTCGCCGCCGTAGCCGTCCTCGGGTGCGGGCTCCTTGCGAGCAGCGGCCAGCAGCGACCGGGCGAACCGGTCGATCTGGGCGCCGTGGTCGTTGAAGTAGTACTCCCGGCTGACCTTGGCGCCTGACGCCTGCAGGAGCCGGGCAAGCGCGTCGCCGACCGCCGCCCACCGGACCCCGCCGATGTGGATGGGACCCGTGGGGTTGGCGCTGACGAACTCGAGGTTGATGTTCTGGCCGGCCGCAGCGTCGTTGTTGCCGTACGCCGCGCCTGCTGTCAGCACCTGCTGGACGACCCGGCCCAGGGCGTCGCCGGACAGCCGGATGTTGAGGAAGCCCGGTCCCGCGATGTCGACGCTCTCCACGCCCTCCGCCCGCTCGAGCTCGGTCTTCACGAGCTCAGCCACCGTGCGTGGGGGCATCCCAGCAGGCTTGGCGAGCTGCAGTGCGACGCTCGTCGCGTAGTCGCCGTGATCGCGGTTCTTCGGGCGCTCGAGGGAGACCTCGGAGGGAACCGCGACGCTCAACGAGCCGTTCTCCACACAGGCAGCGACGGCCGTGCGCACGGCGCTCTTGAGCTCTGCGGGAGTCACGTCCCGAGGCTACAGGGGCAGGTCTAGCGGCTTAGCCACCTACTATCTGGCCCGACATCCCCACACCACCCTGGACGACGTTGTGATGGCAAGCCGCAAGGACCCTGTGTCGCGAGCACGTGGGCGCAAGCCCGCTCCCGTGAAGAAGCCGTTCCCCGTGGGCTTCGCCGTCGGGGTGCTCGCCCTGGTGCTCTTCCTCGGCGGCATCCTCGCCTACGCGGCCACCAACCAGGGGATCGGCGACAAGTCCTCGCTGAAGTACGCCCAGCACCAGATCTCCGGGCTGCAGAGCAGCAGCGGCCTCGGCCGCACCCACAAGGACGGTCCGCTGACGTACCCGGACTCGACGACGACGCCCCCTGACGGTGGCGATCACAACGCCACGCCGCAGTCGTGCCAGGTCTACACGGCCGCCGTCGCGAACGAGCACGCCGTGCACTCCCTCGAGCACGGTGCGGTCTGGGTGACGTACAACCCCTCCACGGCCAGCGCGAAGGACGTCGCGAAGCTCAAGTCGCTGGTGGACGGCAACACCTACCGCCTCCTCAGCCCCTACCCGGGCTTGAAGTCCCCGATCAGCCTGCAGGCATGGGGGGAGCGCCTGCTCGTCAAGAGCGCCAGTGACTCTCGCGTGAAGAAGTTCCTGGACCTGTTCACCAACGGCCCGCAGACGCTGGAGGTCGGCGGCACCTGCGTCGGCACCACCGCGACCGGACCGGTGGCTGCGGCGCCGACCGCACCGAGCGCGACCGCGACGCTCGCCCCGAAGGCCACGGCGACGCCCAAGAAGTAGGCCCGCGGCTCAGGCCTCCGGCAGGCCGGCCAGGCGGCGGACGGTCGCGATCAGCTCATCCGGGTCGAACGGCTTCGTCAGGTAAGCGTCCACGCCGATCCGGGAGCCGCGCTGGAGGTCGGCCTCTTGCGCGCGGGCGCTGAGGAGGACGACCTTGATGCCGGCGGTCTCCGGGTCGGCCCGCAGCTGCGACGCCGCGTCCCAGCCGTCCAGCCTCGGCATCATGATGTCGAGCGTGATGACGTCCGGCCGGACGTCCTTCACCTTGTCGAGGCAGTCCTGTCCGTCGAAGGCGGTCGTCACCTCGAAGCCTTCGAGCTCGAGGTTCACGGTGATGAGCTGACGGATGACGTCGTCGTCATCCACGACCAGAACACGTCCGAGGCTTGGCACGAGGGGAACTTACACGCACCAGGTCCTGCGCCGATCCTGCTAGCCTCGCAAGCGCCCGAGCCCCCGTAGCTCAGGGGATAGAGTGCTTCCCTCCGGAGGAAGAAGCGCAGGTTCGAATCCTGCCGGGGGCACCGAAGCCGTGGACCCTTTCAGTAGCGCAGAGGCGCTCCTCGGTAGAGTGGCATCTCCCTCAAGCAGCCAGGGGGCACCCTGTGAGCGAAGGGCATGTCGTGGACGCGAGAGCTG
>JAODNB010000082.1 GCA_025464795.1 Frankiales bacterium | reverse complement strand
GTCTGCGCGGCCTGCCACCCGTTCTACACGGGCAAGCAGAAGATCCTCGACACCGGTGGCCGCGTGGCCCGGTTCGAGCAGCGCTTCGGCAAGCGCTCCAAGTAGCTACGCCACGGCGCCCGTCCCTTCCCAGGGGCGGGCGCCGTTCGCTTGTCCCAAGGAGACCTCATGGCTGACCCGCTCGACGACCTGCTCGCGGAGCACGCCGACCTCGAGGCCCGCCTCGCCGACCCCTCCGTCCACGCCGACCAGGGACTCGCCCGCGAGCTGGGTCGCCGCTACGCCGAGATCGGCCCCATCGTCGCTGCCACGAACGAGCGCGATGCCCTGCGGGGGGACCTCAAGGCCGCGCACGAGCTCGGGATGCCCGAGGAGGCCGCCGAGATCGCGCAGCAGCTCGAGGTCCTCGACGCGCGGATCGTCCAGATGCTCATCCCGAAGGACCCGGCCGACGCGAAGGACGTCATCCTCGAGGTCAAGGGCGGCGAGGGCGGCGACGAGGCGGCCCTGTTCGCGGGCGACCTCGTGCGGATGTACACCCGGTACGCCGAGAGCCGCGGCTGGAAGGTCGAGCTCGTCAGTCAGACCGAGGGGGAGATGGGTGGCTACAAGGACATCTCGCTCGCCGTGAAGTCCCGCGACCCCGAGAACCCCGTCTACGGCCGGTTGAAGTACGAGGGCGGCGTGCACCGGGTGCAGCGCGTCCCCGCCACCGAGTCCCAGGGTCGGATCCACACCAGCGCGGCTGGCGTCCTCGTGCTGCCCGAGGCTGAGGAGGTGGACGTCGAGATCAACCAGAACGACCTGCGCATCGACGTCTACCGCAGCAGCGGGCCGGGCGGCCAGTCCGTCAACACGACCGACTCCGCGGTCCGGATCACCCACCTGCCCACCGGCGTCACGGTCAGCATGCAGAACGAGAAGAGCCAGCTGCAGAACCGCGAGGCAGGGATGCGCGTGCTGCGGGCCCGACTGCTCGCGCTCGCTCTGGAGGAGCAGGCAGCCAAGGACTCCGCCACCCGCGGCAGCCAGATCCGCACCATGGACCGCAGCGAGAAGATCCGCACCTACAACTGGCCGGACAACCGCATCGCCGACCACCGCAGCGGTTACAAGGCCAACAACCTCATGCAGGTCCTCGACGGCGACCTCGATCCCATCATCCAGTCCCTCGTGGATGCCGACAACGAGGCCGCCCTGAAGGGTGAGGACCCCTGACCGTCCAGGACCTGGTCCGGGCCGCGACAGCTCGGCTCGCCGCAGCCGGGGTCGACAGCCCGGAGCACGATGCGCGGGCACTCGCCCTGCACGTGCTGGGCCTGGCCAAGCCCTCGCAGCTCGCTCTCGCCGACGGCCTCGACGAGGACCGGTACGACGAGCTCGTCGCACGTCGGGCTGACCGGGTCCCGCTCCAGCACCTCGTCGGCACCGCAGTGTTCCGCTGGGTGGAGCTGCAGGTGGGTCCCGGGGTCTTCGTACCCCGGCCCGAGACCGAGTCCGTCGTGCAGTGGGTTCTGGACCGCAGGCTCGAGACGCCCCTCATCGTCGACCTCTGCACCGGCAGCGGCGCCATCGCGCTGAGCCTCGCCGACGAGATCCCCGGCGCCACCGTGCACGCCGTCGAGAAGGACTCGCTGGCCCTGACCTGGGCCGCGAGGAACGTCGAGGGGACCAGGGTCTCGCTGCACGAGGGCTCAGCGGCGACAGCGCTGCCCGACCTGGACGGGACGGTCGACGTGGTCATCAGCAACCCCCCGTACCTGCCGGACGGCGAGCGTGGGTTGATGGCGCCCGAGGCGCTGAAGGACCCGTCCACGGCGCTGTTCGGTGGCGCAGACGGGCTCGACGTCATCCGCGAGGTCGAGCAGACGGCGAAGCGGCTGCTGAAGCCAGGTGGTTGGGTGGTGGTCGAGCACGCTGACACCCAGGGCTCCTCGGCCCCTGCCGTGTTCACGGAGTGGGACGAGGTGCAGGACCACCAGGACCTCACCGGCAGGGACCGGTTCGTGACAGCCAGGAAGAGGGAGCAGCGATGAGCACGACCTACGACTGCAGGACGGCGAACCCGGACGCCATCGACGCGGCCGTCACCGCCCTGCGTCGCGGCGACCTGGTCGTGCTGCCGACCGACACCGTCTACGGCATCGCGGCGGACGCGTTCAGCCCGCAGGCGGTCGCGCGGCTGCTCGAGGCCAAGGGCCGCGGCCGCGACATGCCGACGCCCGTCCTGGTACCCGCCGTGCGGACCCTCGACGGGCTGGTCGACGACGTCCCGCCGGTCGCGCGGGTGCTCGCTGAGGCCTTCTGGCCCGGAGCCCTGACCCTCGTCATGGTCCACGCGGCCTCCCTGTCCTGGGACCTCGGCGAGACGAGGGGCACCGTCGCCCTCCGGATGCCGCTGGACGCGACGGCTCTTGCGGTCCTGGAGCAGACCGGGCCGCTGGCTGTGTCCAGTGCCAACCGCAGCGGTCTCCCCGCCCCCAACGCCGCGGCGGAAGCGGCCCGCCAGCTGGGTACGGCCGTCGCCGTCTACCTCGACGGCGGCGAGACCGGGGAGCCGGTCGCCTCGACCATCGTCGACCTCACGGGCGAGGTGCCGACCGTCCTGCGGGCCGGCGCCATCTCGTTCGAGGAGCTGCAGGCCCTCGTCCCCGACCTCGTGGCCGCCCGGTGACCTTCCGCATCCTGCACGTCTGCACCGGCAACATCTGCCGCTCGCCGATGGCGGAGCAGCTGATGCGCCGCGGGCTGGAGGAGCGCCTCGGTGAGGGCTCCACCGCCTTCGAGGTCGCCTCCGCCGGGACCTGGGGGCACGAGGGCGCGCCCATGGAGCCGTTCGCGCTCAGCACGTTGGGCGCCCTCGGCGTCGACGGCAGCCGGTTCACTGCACGCGAGCTGCTCGC
>JAODNB010000057.1 GCA_025464795.1 Frankiales bacterium | reverse complement strand
GACCTGCGCTGGTGCCAGCTGTTCTCGGAGCCGGGTGCGGGGTCGGACGCGGCCGCCATCAGCACGAAGGCGGTGCGCACCGAGGGCGGCTGGCTCGTCACCGGCCAGAAGGTCTGGACCAGCGACGCCCAGCACTCCAACCGCGGCCTGGCGACCGTCCGCACTGATCCGGCGGCCGCTAAGCACGCCGGCATCTCGATGATGGCGATCGACATGCAGGCGCCCGGTGTCGAGGTGCGACCGCTTCGTGAGATCACCGGTGAGGCGCTGTTCAACGAGGTCTTCTTCGACGAGGTGTTCGTTCCCGACGCCGATGTCGTCGGCGCCATCGGCGACGGCTGGAAGGTCGCCAGGGCCGTCCTCGGCAACGAGCGCGTCTCGATCGGTGGCGGCTCCTCCGGCATCACGGCGGACGAGCTGCTGGTCCTGCTCCCGGAAGCGGACGCCGGCCAGCGCCGGGAGGTGGCCCGGACGCTCGCTGAAGGGCACGCCCTGCGCTGCTTGTCGACGCGCTCGGCTGCTCGAGCGGTCGCCGGGAGTGCCGGTGCGGAGTCCAGCCTGGCCAAGCTCGTGTCGGGCAGTCACGCTCAGCGGATCGGTGAGCTCGCGATGTCGCTCAGCGGCTCGCGGATCCTCGTCGGTGATGCCCCGGAGGCCGTGCACGGCTACCTGTTCGCGCGCTGCCTGACCATCGCGGGCGGCACGACAGAGGTCCTGCGCAACGTGATCGGTGAACGCATCCTGGGACTTCCCAGGGAGACCTGATGATCCTCGACCAGGAGCGCGTCGATCCCGCTGCTCTCGCCCGCGAGACGGGCTGGGCCGTCAAGCCGCAGGGGGCGTGCAAGGGCGACGCCTGCGTACCGCTGCCGGTCGGTGACCTGGACGTCCGGGTCCTGTCCGAGCGGCTGGGCATGGCACTGGTCGAGGACAGAGGTCTGATAGCTCTCGGGCCGGAGGTCATCTCCGGACGGGCGCTCACCACGGCGGTGGCCCCGGAACTCGTGCTCCCCGACGTCGACGGCAAGCCCTTCGCACTGTCGAGCCTGCGCGGTCAGAAGGTCGTGCTGGTGACGTGGGCCTCCTGGTGCGGCTGCCGCCTCGACCTGGCCCTTTGGCAGGCCCTCCGGGCCGAGCTGCACCCCTTGGGCCTGGAGGTCGTGACGATCGCGCTCGACACGGGCGGACCGGAGGTCGTCCGGCCGTGGCTGGAGCTGGCCAAGCCGGAGCACCCGTCCCTCATCGACGTCGGTCACACCGTGGACGCGCTGCTCGGCGTGGTGAACGTCCCGAACTGCCTCTGGATCGACGAGGACGGCATGATCGTGCGTCCCGCCGAGCCCGGCTGGCCAGGACGGACGCCGCAGATCGAGATGATGGAGAAGGACGTCAGCGAGCTGTCGGCAGACCACGGCGAGGTGGCGGCCGAGGTCCGCAAGATGCACATCGACCCGGAGCGCTACCCACGGATGATCCGCGACTGGGTCGCCCGAGGCGCCGACAGCGAGTTCGTGATGACGCCCGACGAGGTGATCGCGCACTCACTTCCCCGCGGTGCTGACGAGTCGCGGGCCGCCGCGCACTTCGAGCTCGGTCAGCACCTCCACGCCGCTGGTGACCGCGCCGGAGCCGTCGAGCACTGGCGGCAGGCGCACGCCCTGCAACCGGGCAACTGGACCTACAAGCGCCAGGCCTGGAACCTCTCCGCGCCGAACTCCGTGCGTGCTGTCGAGGGCTACAGCACCGGTTGGCTCGAGGACGTCCGGGCCCTGGGTGCCGACAGCTACTACCCGGTGCTCGAGCGATGAGCGCCGCGATGGAGCAGGCGGTCATGGCCTTCCTGGACTCCCTCCACGAACCGGGTACACCCGACCTGCCGACCACCATCCTGGCCTTCGCTGAGCACGCGACCTACCAGGCGCTGGTGCCTGCGACCGCGGTGCGCGAGGGCAGGGACGCCATCCTGGGCGAGCTGACGCGGCAGTTCACGCACTACAAGGACTGCCACTGCGAGGTCCTGGCGATGGCCTCCAGCGATCGCTTCGTCTTCAACGAACGCCGTGATCACGTCACGATGCTCGAGCAGGGCAAGCGCATCTTCTCGTCCGTCGCTGCCGTCTTCGAGTTCAACGCTGAGGGCCTCATCGAGTCCTGGCGGGAGTACTGGGACACCGGCGACATCTGCCGGCAGCTCGGCATCACGCAGGAGCAGATGGCAGCTCTCCAACCAGGGACGGGCGCATGATCAAGATCGGCTTCCTCCAGGAGTTCGGCATGGTCGACCACGCGCAGAAGCCGTGGGACGACGGGCTGCGGATGGCTCTCGACGAGGCGTACGAGGACGGCCTCGTCGACCAGCCGATCGAGCTCGTGCACACCAAGATGGCAGGGCTGCCGAACGGATCCGCACTCGATGTGCAGCGCGCCTGGCAGGACCTGGCGGATCAGGGCGTCGTCTGCATCCTGGGGCCGATCACCTCGGAGAACGCGATCTCCCTGAGGTCCCACATCGAGGACGTCGGCCACATCCCGACGCTGAGCATCACTGGCACCGACCGGTGGTACGGCGAGTGGTGCTTCAACATCAACAACGGGTCTCTTCCTGAAGACCCCTACCTGATGGCGAACTACCTGGCGCTCGAGGGCTGCCGCACGGTGGCCGTGGTGTTCGACCGCTCCGCGATCGGGCGGGAGTACCGCGACTTCTTCCGCGAGGCGTGCGAGTTCGAGGGCCTGACCGTCGTCGCCGAGGAGGGCGTGGCACCGAGGGCCACGGACCTGCTGGCGCAAGCCACGGCCGCGAAGGCGGTGTCTCCCGACGCGCTCGCCTACTTCGGGCTCGGGCTGTCGGTGCTGCACCTGAACAAGGCGCTGGAGGCCCTCGACTGGGACCCCGTCAAGGTGATGAGCACGGCCTTCATGACCGCGCCGATCGTGCCGGAGGGCCTGCAGTCCATCCGCGGCTGGGTCGGCTGCGACCAGTACGACGAGGAGAACCCCGTCACGCAGGACTTCCTCTCCCGCTTCGAGAAGCGGTACGGCTACCGGCCCGAGAACGTGCAGTCGACGCTGCCGTACGACTGCGGGGCCGTCATCGCGCGTGCGCTCTCGAAGGCGCATCCCATGACGCCTGCTGGGGTGAAGCACGGCCTGGAGCAGGTCAAGATGCTGCCCGCTGCCACGGGGGGACCCGGGGCCGTGCTGAGCTTCGCGCCCTACGTCCGGCGGGCGTGGCTCAGCGCCGACTTCATCGTGCTCCGGCAGGTCCCCCAGGACCTCACCGGTGATGTGCCGATGACGGGTCCCAACCGGACCGTCCTGAAGCACCGCCTGCGACCACGCACGTACACCGAGCGCAAGGACGCCGGTGGACGCTAGTTCCCCACCTCTCGAAGGAGATCCATGGCAGGCCGCCTGACCGGCAAGGTCGCACTCATCTCGGGCTCCACCCGGGGCATCGGTCGCTCGACCGCGGAGCTGTTCGCCTCGGAGGGCGCCTCGGTGGCCATCACCGGACGCACCGTCGAGAAGGGCCAGAAGGTCGTCGAGCGGATCCGGGAGGCGGGTGGCGAAGCCGAGTTCTTCGCCCTCGACATCACCGACGAGTCCAGTGTGCACAGCGTCATGGACGCCGTCGCCGACCGCTTCGGCGCGCTGACGACCCTGATCAACAACGCCGCGCCCACCGATGCGGTCGCGACCACGGTCAAGCCCCTCGCGGAGTACACGACCGAGGAGTGGGACCGCATCATGCTCGGAACCCTCACCGGCAACGTGTTCTGGGCGACCAAGTACGCCTGGCCGCACCTCGTCAAGGGCGACGGCGCGAGCATCATCAACATCTCCTCAGGGCAGTCGCTGATCGGCATCACCGGCTTCAGCGCCTACGCCGCTGCCAAGGGCGGGGTCAACAGCGTGACCCGGAGCCTCGCCGTCGAGGGAGCGCCCCACGGGATCCGGGCGAACTGCATCGTGGTCGGGCGGGTCGTCAGCGGTCGCGGTGACTCGGGTGTCGGGGTGGGGGAGGGCTCGGGTGGCCGGCTGACCCGCATCGGCAACCCGATGGACGTCGCCAACGCAGCGCTGTGGCTGGCCTCCGACGAGGCTGCCTTCGTCACCGGTCAGCTCGTGAACGTCGACGGCGGCTTCAGCGCAAACGGCGACGCCGCGCTGTTCGGCTCGTGAGCCTGCTCGAGGGGAAGATCGCGATCGTCACCGGTGCCGGTTCCGGCATCGGTCGGGCGAGTGCGGTGCGGTTCGCACGTGAGGGTGCCCACGTCGTGGTCGCCGACGTGCGGCTCGCGAAGGCGCAGGAGACCGTCGACCTCATCGGCAACGACGCGGTCGTGGCGCAGGTCGACGTCGGGAACGCCGCCCAGATCGAGGCCATGGTGCAGGTCGCGGTCGACACGTACGGCGGCCTCGACGTGCTGTTCAACAACGCCGCCACCACGCGGCTCGGTACGGCAGTCGAGCTGTCCGCCTCGGACTGGGACATGATCTGGCGCACCAACGTCTCGTCAGTCTTCTTCGGCGCCAAGTACGCCGTTCCGGTGATGGCCTCTCGGGGTGGCGGCACCATCGTGTCCACGGCCTCCGTCAGCGGGCTGTCCGCCGATGCAGGGCAGGTGGCCTATGCGGCGACCAAGGCCGCGGTCATCAACCTCACCCGGGCGCTGGCGGTCGACCATGCCGGGCAGGGCATCCGGGCCAACTGCCTCTGTCCCGGCATGACAGCGACGCCCTCGTTGCTGCACGCGCTGAAGGCCGACGACCACCTCCGTACGGTGGGCTCAGCAGCGCCACCACTGCGCCGGCTCGCGGAGCCGGAGGAGATGGCGGCTGCTGCCGTGTGGCTGGCCAGCAGCGAGTCGTCCTACGTCAACGGCGAGACGCTCGTCGTCGACGGGGGGCTCACCGCGCAGACCCACTTCTCGCAGATCGGCTCGCAGCCGCGCTAGGTGCCGACCTTCGGGACCTCGGCCTTGGCGGCCTTGAGCTGTCGGTTGATGTCGTCGATGTCGAAGTACTCGCGCCAGGCCTTGATCTTGCCGTTCTCGTCGAGGTCGTACACGGCCATCAGGTAGTGGTGGACCGTGACCTCACCCGCGACGAAGGTGTCGTGCCGCTCTGTGTGCACCTGCGTGTCGCTGGACGTGATGCTGTCCAGCCCGCACTTCATCTTGTTGCAGAAGCGCAGCTGCCGTTCGATGTCCTTGCCGATGGCCTCTCGACCCTTGAGGATCGGGCCTCCGGGCAGCCACAGCTGCCACTCGGCGTCCTCGGCGAAGGCCGCGAGGATCCGCTCCGAGTCGGGATCGGACTCCCCGTCGCCCCAGGCGTCGAGGAAGTCACGGATGAACGCCTCCTGGACGGCACCCATCAGGGGACCAGGACCAGCTTGCCGAAGACCTCGCCGGTGGCCATCTTCTCGAAGGCGCGGGCGGCGTCCTTCAGCGCGATGACCTCGTCGATCACGGGGCGCACACCCGTGGCGACGAGGAAGGCGAGCAGGGCTTGCAGCTCGGTCTTGGTGCCCATGGTCGAGCCCAGGACCCGCAGCTGCAGGAAGAAGACGCGGTTGAGATCGGCGGACGGGTCCGGACCGCTGGTCGCGCCGGAGACCACGACGACACCGCCGGGACGCAGGCTGCGCAGCGAGTGGCTCCAGGTGGCCTTGCCGACGGTCTCGATGACCGCGTCGACCTTGCCGGGGAGCTTGCCGCCCGAGTCGAAGACGGCGTGGGCACCGAGCTCGAGCGCGCGGGTGCGCTTGGCCTCGTCGCGGCTCGTGGCCCAGACGGTGATACCGGCCGCACGCGCCAGGACGATCGCCGCCGTGGCGACGCCGCCGCCGGCACCCTGGACGAGGACCGTGCTGCCGGGCTTGAGCTGGGCCTGGGTGAAGAGCATCCGATAGGCGGTGAGCCAGGCGGTCGGGAGGCAGGCGGCCTCCTCGAAGGACAGCTCCTTCGGCTTGGGCACCAGGTTGCGCTTGGGGACGACGACGTACTCCGCGAGGGCGCCCTGGTGCAGCTCGGACAGGATGCTGCGCTTGGGGTCCAGGGTCTCGTCGCCGCCCCAGGCCGGGTCGCCGACCAGCGCGTGCACCACGACCTCGGTGCCGTCCGCAGTGACCCCCGCTGCGTCGCAGCCGAGGACCATCGGCAGCCGGTCGGCCGGGAGGCCGACCCCGCGCAGCGACCACAGGTCGTGGTGGTTGAGCGAGGCGGCCTTGACGGTCACCCGCGCCCAGCCGTCCGGGACCTCCGGCTCAGGCCGCTCGCCGACGGTGAGGCCGGACAGCGGGTCGTCGGCGGACTGGCGAGTGCAGGTGACGGCGAGCATGGGCGACCCCTAGAGGCGGGCCACGCCCTCGGCGCGGGCGGCTGCGGCGACGGCGTCCGCGACGGCCGGCGCGACCCGCGGGTCGAAGACGCTGGGGATGACGCAGGCCGCC
>JAODNB010000054.1 GCA_025464795.1 Frankiales bacterium | reverse complement strand
GAGCTCTGGCCGACGCTGCCGCGAGGCAGGCCGCGGTCAAGGTCCATGCCGTCCTGCTGGAAGACCCGCGGGCGGTGCCTCCCAAGGCGAACGTCCTGTCCTTCCAGCAGCTCGTGGTGGCGAAGGTCCGGGTCGACAGCCTCGAGGTCGCCGGTCGTACCTTCCACCTCCGCAGCCCTGTGCTCGTCCTGTCCTCGGACAGCCACTGGCTGGGGCTGCTTCCCAGCCAGCGGGTCAGCGCCGAGGGCAGGTTGCAGCCGTCAGGCCCGGGCGACGACGTCGCAGCCCTGCTGTCCGCCCGCGGGCCGCCGACGGTGCTCGCGGGGCCCTCGGCACTGCAGCGCGCCGCCGGCCGGCTTCGGCGTGGCCTTCGTGAGGCCGCGAGCCCGTTGCCCCGTGACGAGCGCGGCCTGCTCCCCGGGCTCGTCGAGGGGGACACCAGTGGCCTTGATCCCCTGCTGCAGCAGGACTTCCGCACCGTCGGCCTCACCCACCTGACGGCCGTGAGCGGGACCAACGTCGCCGTCGTGCTCGCCGCGGCTCTCGTGGTCTGCGGGTGGCTTCGCGTGGGTCTGCGGTGGCGGCCGCTCGTCGCCGTCGTGGTGCTGCTCGCGTTCGTCGTGCTCGCCCGACCGAGTGCGTCGGTGCTGCGGGCTGCGGTGATGGGGGCGATCGCGCTGATGGCCTTGGCGACCGGCTCGCGCAAGCAGGCCTTGCCGGCGCTCTGCGCAGCCGTGCTCGTCCTCATCCTGCTCGCGCCGGAGCTGGCCGCGCAGCCCGGCTTCGCGCTGTCGACCCTGGCGACGGCGGGCCTGCTCCTGATCGCGCCCGTCTGGCGCTCGCGCCTGGACCGGCACCTGCCCACCTGGCTCGCCGACGCCCTGGCCGTCCCCGCCGCGGCCCAGCTCGCCTGCACTCCCGTCGTGGTGGCGATCTCCGGCCAGGTCGGGTTGTATGCGATCCCGGCGAACCTGCTCGCGGTGCCCGCGGTGGCACCTGCGACGCTGCTCGGCGTCCTCTGCGCCCTGCTGGCGCCGGTGTCACTGACGCTCGCCCACGCGGTCGCGTGGTGCGCCTTCGTGCCGACGCGGTGGCTGACCGTCGTGGCTCACCGAGGCGCCCGCGAACCGGGTGCCGGTCTGTCCGTCGCGAAGGGCTGGACCGGTGCCTGCCTCGCGCTGCTCGCGATCACCGTCGCCGCAGCGGTCCTCGGCTCCCCGAGGCTGCGCAGGGTGGCAGCCGCAAGCACCGTAGGCGTGCTCCTCGCGGTGCTCTGCCTGTTCGTGGTCCGCACCCCGTGGCCGCCGAAGGACTGGGTGCTCGTCAGCTGCGACGTCGGCCAGGGGGACGGCTTCGTCGTCCGGCTCGGGGCTGGGGAGGCCCTGGTCATCGACACCGGCCCGGACCCGGAGCCGATCGACGCGTGCCTGTCGCGGCTCGGCATCCAGCGGATCCCCCTGCTCGTCCTCACGCACCTGCACGCCGATCATGTCGAGGGCGTGCCCGGGCTCCTCCGCGGACGTCAGGTCGGCGCCGTCGAGATCGGGCCGCTCGATGAGCCGGCCGTCGAGGAGCATCGCCTCATGGGCTGGCTCGACGCGCGGAAGATCCCTGTCGTACGGGCTCAGCTCGGTGAGATCAGAGAGGTCGCCGGCGTGCGGTGGGAGGTCCTGGACGCGACGGCCAGGCACGGCACCGACAGCGACCCCAACAACAGCTCGATCCTGCTCCGCCTGACCACTCACGGGATCACGGTGCTGCTGTCCGGCGACCTCGAGGGCGAGGTGCAGAAGACCCTTCTCGAGCGAGGGCTGGACCTCAGGGCCGACGTCCTGAAGGTCCCGCACCACGGCAGCCGCAAGCAGGACCCCGACTTCCTCGACGCAGTGCACGCCAGGATCGCGCTGACCCCGGTGGGGGCCGGCAACCCGTACGGGCACCCGTCGCTGGGCACCCTGGCTCGGCTCGAGCGGGACGGGGCGCGCACCTACCGCAGTGACCGGGACGGGGACGTGGCGGTCGTCGTGAAGGACGGCCACCTGAGCGCTGTCGGACGCAGAGGGGACGGCGCGGCACCCGTACGAGCCCTGGCGACGGGACCGTGGACGTGCGATGCGGGGGCGTGACGGACCGGCGTGGGAACATGGTGACGTGCCGCAGGTCGAGAGCCTCACCCTGGTCGTGGGGGACGAGGAGCTCCTCGTGTCCCGGGCCGTGTCCACGGTCGTCCGCACGGCCCGCGCGCACAGCCCCGAGACCGAGGTCGCCGACCTGGACGGGGGGTCTCTGCAGCCCGGCGACCTGGTCGAGGTCCTGAGCCCGTCGCTGTTCGGCGACGCGCGGGTCGTGATCATCCGGGCCGCCCAGGACCTGTCCAAGGAAGCCGCCGCCGAGGTGCTCGCCTACGCGACCGACCCGGTGCCGGAGATCGTGCTCGTCGTCCTGCACGCAGGTGGGGCCAAGGGCAAGGCGCTGCTCGCCTCGTTCACCGGCGCCGGCGCCAAGCGCGTCGAGTGCGCGAAGGTCACGAAGGCGAGCGAGCGACGGGACCTCGTGCGCGCGGAGCTGCGCGCTGACGGGCGCCAGGTCAGTGAGGACGCCGTCACCACTCTCGTGGACGCCGTCGGGAACGACCTGCGCGAGCTCTGCGCGGCCGCAAGCCAGCTGCTGTCCGACACCGAGGGCCCGATCACGGCCGAGGTGGTCGGGCGCTACCACCGCGGTCGCGCTGAGTCGTCCGGCTTCGCGATCGCTGACAAGGCCGTCGACGGTGACCTCGCGGGAGCGCTGGAGCTCGTCCGCTGGGGCCAGTCGACGGGACTCGCCCCTGTCCTGGTCACGAGCGCGCTGGCGAGCACCCTGCGGTCCGTCGCTCTGGTCGCCTCCGCCGGTCGGCAGCCGGTCAACGCCCTGGCCGGTCAGCTCGGCATGCCCCCCTGGAAGGTGGAGAAGACCCAGCGCCAGGCGCGTGGCTGGCGTCCCGAGGGCCTGTCCGTCGCCCTGCAGGCTGTGGCGACGGCCGATGGCGACGTCAAGGGCGGCTCGAGCGACGCGGGCTACGCGGTGGAGCGAGCCCTGCTCGCGGTCGTGCACGCCCGCGGAGCCGGTCGATGACCCATCGGGAGCAGGGCAAGCCGCCGTTCTACCCCAAGCTCCTGCACCTGCAGCACGTGCACCCGAACGCCTGGCAGCGCGCCGTCCTGGGCGAGGGCATGGCGCTGGTCGGCGTTCTGCTGGCGATGGCCGACCTGGCCTCCGCCTGGTCGGTCGTCGCGCTCCCCGCGGCCATGGCCGGCGTCGTCAAGGCCCATGACCTGCTCGCCGGCCGGCTCCAGGGGCGGCTCGCCACCCGCCAGGACCCCTAGAACGACGAAGGCGCCGCTCCCCGAGGGGGCGACGCCTGTCGGAAGCGGACTACTTCGCAGCCAGCGCTGCGGCCTTCTTCGCCATGGCGGACTTGCGGTTCGCGGCCTGGTTGGCGTGGATGACGCCCTTGCTGGCGGCCTTGTCGAGCTGGCGGCTCGCGGTCGTCATGGCTGCGGTGGCCGCGGCGGCGTCGCCGGAGTCGGCCGCCTCGCGGAACTTGCGGACGGCCGTCTTGAGCGAGCTCTTGACCGACTTGTTGCGAAGGCGGGCCTTCTCGTTGGTCTTGATGCGCTTGATCTGGCTCTTGATGTTCGCCACTGCGGAGGATCCTCGTTCAGTCAGGGAGCATGCGGCAGCGGGCCGCAAGCGGTCGGACCAGACTAGCAGCCACGCTCGCCGGGTCGCCAGGTCCCGCCGTGGTTCCGGCACACGCGGCAACCCGGAAGGTGGAAGAGTCGGGCTCCTTGACGGAGGCAACATGCAGGCAACGCAGAGGTGACACCCATGCACATGAGTTTCCGGTGGCGCAACACGCCTGACACAACGCTTGCCTAGCGTGCGCCGGATGGGCGATCTGTTCGACGGCTACGCGCAGGGCGCGGCGTGGGACGAGGTCTTCGACCGGGACGGGACCCCGCACCCCGAGAGCGCGGCACTGCACGCCGCTCTGCAGGAGATGTCGGCCGACGACCTGTCGAGCCGCTCCACGGCGCTGGCCCGGGCCTTCCGGGACCAGGGCATCACCTTCAGCCTGTCGGGCGAGGAGCGGACCTTCCCGCTGGACCTCGTCCCCCGGGTCGTCACCGCCAGCGAGTGGACGACCGTGGAGAAGGGCGTGCAGCAGCGGGTGCGCACGCTCGAGGCCTTCCTCGCGGACGTGTACG
>JAODNB010000021.1 GCA_025464795.1 Frankiales bacterium | reverse complement strand
CGCACGCGCGCGGGGACGGCCCCCACGGCCACGACCGGCCGTCCCGCCGCACCCGTACCGGCACGGGTGCTCCCCAAGGGATCGCTCGCCGCGACCGGCTCAGGCCCCGTCCTCCCGGTCGTCGGTGCCCTGCTGCTCGGCTCGCTGCTGCTGGTCCGACGGCTCCGGGCTCGCTAGCCGTCCCCAGAACACCCACCAGGACACCGTCTGGACCACCAGCGCGAACCCGAACAGCAGGTCCTGGTACGGCGCGAAGGCGATGCGTCCCGCGCCGAGGAACGGCGGCTGCCCGCCCGGTCCGGGGCCGCCGGCGTAGTGCACGATCCCCCGTCCGGTGAGGATCCCGTTCGTGACGAGCTGGAAGACCAGCACGATCGCGTACGACGGCCAGAACGCCTTGTGGGCAAGGACTCTCGCCCGCAGCACCAGCAGGTCCAGCACGACCGTCGCGGCCACGACCAGCAGCGAGACTCCGGTGTACGTCACAGGTCCCGGACCTTGCGGACCGCTTCGAAGCCCAGCACCGCGCACACCGGGATGACGACGAAGAACAGCAGCTCCTCGACGGGGAGGTTCCCGACTGAAGGACCGCTCAGCTGTCGGTCGTCGAAGCCCCACTGGCCCGCCCGTACAGCCAGGGCGTCCCAGGTCAGGAAGACCGCGAGCACCGGGACCAGGGTGAGGGCGAGCCGGCGCGCCTGGCGGTAGACCCCGACGTGCAGCACGAGCTCGAGCGGCAGGGTGCCGAGCAGGCACCCGGCCAGGACGAGCAGGTACATCAGAGGCGGGCCTTGAACGCCTGAGCCGCAGCCCTCGGGTCGGCCGCCTCGGTGAGCGCCCGCACCACGACGACCCTCGTCGCGCCTGCGTCGAGGACCTGGTCCAGGTTGTCGAGGTCGATGCCGCCGATGGCGAACCAGGGCCGGCCGTGCCGCTCCTCCTGCGCTGCTGCGTGCCGGGTGAGGTCGAGCCCGGGCGCCGGCCGGCCCGGCTTCGTGGGCGTGGGCCAGGTCGGTCCCACGCAGAAGTAGTCGACCCCCTCCTGCACGGCGGCCGCCTCGACCTGGGTCACGTCGTGGGTGGAGCGTCCGATCAGCACGTCCTCACCGAGGACCGCCCGTGCGGCAGGCACCGGCAGGTCGTCCTGTCCCAGGTGCAGCACAGGTGCGCCGGACGCGTGCGCGACGTCAGCCCGGTCGTTCACCGACCAGAGGGCGCCGTGCCGCTCGGCGGCGTTGCGGACCACGTCGAGCAGCTCCAGCTCGCGGCGGGCCTCGATGCCCTTCTGTCGCAGCTGCACGACGTCAACCCCACCGGCGAGCACCTCTTCGAGGAAGTCCGCCAGGTCGGGCCGGTCCGGGGTGCAGAGGTACAGGCGCGCCGCCGCCAGCCGGTCCCGGCGGCTACCCACCTGCGACCGCTCGTACCAGCTCGAGGGTGTCGCCGTCGCTCAGGGAGGCCCGAACCACCTCGGAGCGCAGCAGGGCCGTGCCGTTGTGCTCGACCACGACAGACCCGAGCCGCAGCCCGAGCTGCTCCAGCAGGGCCTCGAGGCCGGTGCCGTCGACGACCTCACGGGGTTCCCCGTTGACCGTGAGCCTCATCAGAAGGCGAGCGCCTGGGCCCGGCGCTTGATCTCGGTGGCGCGGTTCTCGTGCAGCGCCTGCAGCGGGGTCCCCGGCAGGGCGTCGTCCGAGGTGTTGAGCCAGGCCCAGGACTCCTCCGGCGAGTAGCCCGCGTCGTGGAGCAGTGTCAGCACCCCGCCGAGGTGCTTGACCGGGGCGTCGCCGTCGAGGCACCGCTCAGGGATGACAGTCCCGTCCTCGGTGTTGAGGGCCAGCAGCTTGTGATCGGCGACGAGGGCCTTGACGCCGGAGACGCCGAGACCCAGCCGCGCCGCCGCGTCGGTGAAGGACAGCATGTCGGGCATGCTCCGAAGCCTAGGCCGTAGGCGCCGATAGGATCGCCCACGTCGTGAGGGAGGCTGCATGAGCACGTGGCAGAACTGGGCCGGCAACCAGACGATGTCGCCTGCCTCGGTGCTGCACCCCCGCAGCACCGACGAGATCGCCACCGCGGTCAAGGACGCAGCGTCAGCCGGACGCCGGGTGAAGGCGATCGGCTCCGGCCACTCCTTCACCAGCATCGGGCTGACCGACGGCGTCCAGCTGCAGCTGGACCGCCACGACCGGCTGCTGTCGGTCGACCAGGACGCCATGCAGGTGACGGTGGAGTCCGGCATGCAGCTCCACGCCTTGAACACCCTGCTCACCGCGCACGACCTCGGACTCACCAACATGGGGGACATCGACGTCCAGACCGTGTCCGGGGCGATCTCCACCGGCACCCACGGCACCGGCCGGGCCAGCGGCGCCATCTCGGCCCAGGTGGTCGGTCTCGAGCTGGTCCTCGCCGACGGATCAGTGGTGACCTGCTCCCGGGACGAGCGGCCCGACCTGTTCGAGATGGCCCGGGTCGGCCTGGGCGCCCTCGGCGTCATCAGCGCGGTGACGTTCCAGGCCGAGAAGGCGTTCGCGCTGCACGCGGACGAGCGCCCGATGCCGCTCGACGACGTCCTCGACGGCTTCGAGGAGCTCGTCGCCGACAACGAGCACTTCGAGTTCTACTGGTTCCCGCACACCCGGCTGGCGCTGACCAAGCGCAACAACCGGACGACCTCGCTGGAGCCGCTGTCGAGGCGCCGGGCGTGGATCGACGACGAGCTGCTGTCGAACGGGCTGTTCGAGGTGACGAACCGGCTGTGCGCTCGGGCGCCGAGGATCATCCCGCGGGTGAACAAGATCGCCGCCCGGGCGCTGTCGGCGCGCGAGTACAGCGACGTCGCCCCGCTCGTGTTCACCTCGCCGCGACGGGTCCGGTTCTGCGAGATGGAGTACGCCGTCCCCCGGGCAGACCTGCCCGCCGTCTTCCGCGAGCTGTCGACGCTCCCCGAGAAGATCGGCGAGGTCATCAGCTTCCCGGTGGAGTGCCGGGTCGCCCCCGCGGACGACATCCCGCTCTCGACGGCCTCGGGACGCGACTCGGCGTACATCGCCGTCCACGTCTACAAGGGCACCAGGTTCGACCGGTACTTCGACGCCGTCGAGTCGCTCATGGGCACCGTCGGCGGTCGTCCCCACTGGGGCAAGCTCCACGGCCTGTCGTCGGTCGAGCTCGCCGAGCGCTACCCGCGCTTCGAGGAGTTCCGGGCGCTCCGCAGCGCTGTGGACCCTGAGGGCCGCTTCCGCAACGACTACCTCGACAAGGTCCTCGGAGCTCCCTAGTCCTTGGGGATCCGTGCGAGGGCCTGCGGCCGGCGCTCGAGGGCCACCAGCGAGACGGCGTACAGCCCTGCGACGCCGAGGCTGACCAGCGCCTGAGTCGTCCGCCCGGCGACCAGGACGCAGAGCGACAGGACGACCCACAGCCCGCCCATCCACACGAAGACCCACCGGGTGAGCGAGGTGTCGAGGTCCATGCCCACCGTTCGCTCGGCGCTGCTGCGCGGATTGCCCCGAACGAGCCTCGAGAGGCCGCACCCCCACTGGGGGCGCGGCCTCTCGCTGGCGGAGCCGAGAACCGTGCACCCCCCTCACGAGCGCGGGTCGGCGGAACCGCTTGCCCCTGAGCGTGCCGCCGCGCTCGGTGTCGGCGCAGCACAACGGCTGGTTCTGAGCAGAAAGGACCAGCCGAGAGGGTGTCTGCGCAGGGTCAGCCCCAGGAGCCAGGTCACCCGGTTGGCAGGCGTCAACGGCCTCGGCGGAGGGTAACGTGGCGAAGTGAACGCCCCCACCCCCGTCGAGCTGCGCCGCGGCGTCCTTGCGGTGTCCGTGCTGCACGACGTCGACATCGACCCGGCCGCCCTCGGGGTCTCCCTTCCGGGGACCCCCACGGTCTGGGTGTCCTGGGGCGAGTGCCGTCGAGCCCTGGCCGGTCACCACCCCGAGACCTCGGTGGGGCGGGAGCGCCTGAGCCGCTGGCTGCTCGCGCGCCGCTGGGCGGCTGACGTCCAGCTCCCCGACCTGATCGAGCGGCTTCGCCCCGTCGGCCTTCCGGTCGACCACGTGCTGCACCCCGGCCTGGACTGGGTACGCCGGCGCGTCCTGGGCGATGCCCTCGACCTCGGACTCGGCGCCGTCGACATCGATCCCGAGGACCCCGACCACGTGGTCCTGCTGCCGCAGCCCCTGCTGGACGCCGTCGGCCTCGACGGGGACGTCCAGTGGGCGGCGGCGGAGGACTACCTCGAGCGGATGGGCACGATCGCCGCCGAGCGGACCAAGCTCGACCCGGCTGGCCTGCTCCGGCCCATGGGTGACTGCGACGTCGTGACCCTGCTCGGCGCCCGCAGCCTCCGCGAGGCGATCGCCGGTCCGTCGGGGAGCATGGGTGCGGTCGTCGTCCCGATGCGCCGCCGCGGCTGGACGAAGCTGGCCCTGATCGACCCGGCGTTCGGACCCGCCGCCGCCGCTGCCACCGCCGAGCACGACCGCGGCTTCACCCGGCCGCTGCTCGTCACGCCCGAGGAGCTCGCCCTGGCCCCCGAGGGAGGGCGCCCCGAGGTGCTCGTCCTGCGCGACCCGGCCGTTGACGAGCCGTGGCTCAAGGACGTCCTCTACCGGTAGCGGCTGGCACAATGGGGGTGTGCCCACCCGCCGCGTCGTGCTCGCCTCCGCGTCCCCCGGACGGCTGAAGCTGCTGCGCGACGCCGGCCTGGACCCCGTCGTGTCGATCAGCGGGGTCGACGAGTCCGACGTGACCGGCTCCCCTGCTGAGCAGGTGCTCGAGCTCGCCGTCCGCAAGGCCCAGGCTGTCGCGGCGAACGAGCCCGACAGCCTCGTCATCGGCTGCGACTCGATGCTCGAGCTGAGCGGTCAGGCCCTCGGCAAACCCGCGTCACCGCATGAGGCCAGGGCGCGCTGGCAAGCCATGCGCGGCCGCTCCGGGTCCCTGCTGACGGGCCACTGCGTCATCGACACGGCGACCGGGGCGTCGGCGGCCGACGTGGGGAGCACGCTCGTCCGCTTCGGCACCCCATCGGACGCCGAGATCGACGCCTACGTGGCAACGGGCGAGCCGCTGCGGGTGGCGGGGGCGTTCACCCTGGACGGCCGGTCCGCTCCCTTCCTCGACGGCATCGACGGCGACGCGGGCAACGTCATCGGCCTGTCCCTGCCGCTGCTTCGGGCCCTGCTCGGGAAGCTCGACGTGTCGCTGGTGGACCTGTGGCTCTGACCGCTCTGGCCGGCCTGCGGATCGGCAACCTCGAGGTCGGCTCCCCCGTCGTCCTCGCGCCGATGGCCGGTGTCACCAACTCCGCCTACCGACGGCTGTGCCGCTCGTACGGCGGCGGCCTCTACGTCAGCGAGATGGTCTCCGCCCGTGCCCTGTGCGAGGGCAACGACCGGACCACGAACATGGTCGCCTTCGCCCACGACGAGCCGGTCCGCTCCATCCAGCTGTACGGGGTCGACCCCTACTGGGTGAGCGAAGCCGTCAAGCGGGTGCTCGACCTCGGCGTGCACCACATCGACCTCAACAGCGGCTGCCCCTCCCCGAAGGTCACCCGCCGGGGCGGCGGTGGCGCGCTGCCCGCCCACCACGTGCTGTTCGGCAACATCGTGCGCGCCGCGGTCCGCGCCGCGGGGGACGTACCCGTCACGGTGAAGATGCGGAAGGGCATCGACGACGACAACCTAACCTACCTCGAGGCCGGCGCTGCGGCGGCCGACGCCGGTGCGGCCGCGATCGCGCTGCACGCCCGCACCGTCTTCCAGCTGTACTCGGGCCGCGCCGACTGGTCGGCGATCGCCAGCCTGAAGGAGCACGTGACCTCCGTGCCCGTGCTCGGCAACGGCGACATCTGGGCGGCGCAGGACGCCATCCGCATGATGTCGGAGACCGGATGCGACGGTGTGGTCGTCGGCCGCGGGTGCCTCGGAAAGCCCTGGCTGTTCCGCGATCTGGCCGACGCGTTCGCGGGCCGTCCTGTGCAGGCCCCGCCTCTGCTGGGGGCAGTGGCTGACGTGATGAGGGCACACGCCCGGTTGCTCGTCGAGCACATCGGCGAGGAGGGGTTCGGCGTGCGCGACTTCCGCAAGCACACGGGCTGGTACCTCACGGGCTACCCGGCCGGCGGCGAGATGCGACGCAAGCTCGCCATGGCTGGGTCCCTCGCCGAGCTCGATGCGCTGCTCGACCAGCTCGACCCCCTTGGAGAGATCACGGCCGGGGCCGAGCACCAGCCGAGGGGCCACCTGCAGGGCCCCAAGGACGTGTCCCTGCCGGACGGCTGGATGCAGACCCGCGACGACCCGACGCCGCCCTCCGGAGCCGACCGGGCCTACTGCGGCTAGGGCTTGCGGGAGGGCTCGGAGTCCAACGAGCCCTCGAGCCGGGAGACCGACTCCACGATGCGGCGCGCGATGTCCTGGGCCGTGAGGCCCACGTCGGCGAGCACCTCAGCGCGGGAGCCGTGCTCGAGGAAGCGCGGAGCGATCCCGATGTCGCGAGCAGGGACGTCGACGTCCGCGTCACGGAGGGCCTGGGACACCCGGGAGCCGACACCGCCGACGCGACCGTTGTCCTCCACGGTCACGACCAGCCGGTGCTGGCGAGCCAGGTCGACGAGCGCAGCAGGGACGGGCGTCACCCAACGCGGGTCGATGACGGTGACCGAGATCCCTTGCGCAGCAGCGCGATCGGCCACGTCGAGCGCGATCCGCGCCATCGCGCCGACAGCGACCAGGAGCACGTCCTTGCCGCGGCGCAGGACGTCGACGCCGCCGACCCGCTCGAGTGCCGGGACGTCGTCGCCGACGGCCCCGCGGGGGAAGCGCACGGCGGTCGGACCGTCGTCGACGGCCACCGCCTCTCGCAGCTCCTCGCGAAGGGTCGCACCGTCGCGGGGCGCGGCGATCCGGATGCCCGGGACGACCTGCAGGATCGACAGGTCCCACATGCCGTTGTGGGAAGCCCCGTCCTCACCCGTGATGCCCGCTCTGTCCAGGACGAACGTGACGGGCAGCGCGTGAAGGGCGACGTCCATCAGCGCCTGGTCGAAGGCGCGGTTCAGGAACGTGGCGTAGAGGCACACCACCGGGTGCATGCCGCCCATCGCGAGCCCCGCGGCCGACGTGACCGCGTGCTGCTCGGCGATGCCGACGTCCACCGTGCGCTCCGGGAAGGCCACGGAGAACTTCTGCAGTCCCACGGGCTGGAGCATGGCGGCGGTGATGGCCACCAGATCGGGTCGCTCCTCACCGAGACGGACCATCTCGTCCCCGAGCACGCTCGTCCAGGACTGAGCGCCCGGAACGGCCTTGCCCGTCAGGGGGTCGGTGTTCGCCCCCACGCTGTGCAGGCAGTCGTTCTCGTCGTCGATGGCGGGCTGGTAGCCGAAGCCCTTCACCGTGACGGCATGGACGATGACCGGGCCGCCGAAGTCGCGCGCCTTGGTCAGCGCCATCTCCATGGCCTGCTCGTCGTGCCCGTCGATCGGTCCGTAGTACTTCAGCCCCAGGTCCTCGAAGAGCACCTGCGGCTGGACGAAGTCCTTGATGCCGCGCTTCAAGCCGTGCAGCGCGGTGTAGACCGGCGGACCGACAACGGGGGTCTGCTGCAGGGTGCTCTTGACCCGCTCGAGGGCCTTCTCGTACCCCTGGGTGGTGCGCAGGGCAGCGAGGTGCTCCGCGAGGCCGCCGATCGTCGGCGCGTAGGACCGGCCGTTGTCGTTGACCACGATGACCACGGGGAGCCGATCGCCGGCGATGTTGTTGAGGGCCTCCCAGCACATGCCACCGGTCAGCGCGCCGTCACCGACGACGGCGACGA
>JAODNB010000016.1 GCA_025464795.1 Frankiales bacterium | reverse complement strand
CTGCCTGAATGCAGGAGTGGACGACGCCGCAGTGGCGCGAGGAGGTCCTCGCCTGGACGACCGAGCAGGGCGTCACCCCGACCGGCGAGGCGGAGCAGACGAAGCTCAGCCCGTGGTCCACGGTGCTCCGCATCCCGTACCCCGACGGCTTCGCCTTCTTCAAGGCCGGCGGTCCCGGCACCGGGTACGAGGCCGGGCTCCTGCAGGCCCTCGCGGAGTACGGGACGCCCCACGTCCTCACGCCGCTGGCTCTAGACCCCGTGCGCGGGTGGATCCTGCTCCCGGACGGAGGACCGACGCTGCGCGACCTGCACGGGCGGGACAAGGACCTGAGGCACTGGGAGCGGGTGCTGCCGAAGTACGCCGAGACCCAGCGACACCTCGAGAACCGCGAGCTGCCCGGTGCCGAGGACCATCGACCAGAGCAGCTGCCAGCCCTGTTCGAGGCGCTGCTCGAGGAGCTCGAGGTCGGTCCGCGCGCAGAGCTCGAGGCCCTTCGTACCAAGCTCGACCAGTGGTGCGCCGAGCTCGCCGCGAGCGGGATCATCCCCACCGCGCAGCACGACGACCTGCACGACAACAACGTCTTCACCTCCCGCGGCCACGACCTCGTGTACGACTGGGGGGATGCGTCGTTGGCCTTCCCGTTCAGCAGCCTGCTCGTGACCCTGCGGTCCGTCGCCTCGTCCTTCGACCTGGCGCCGGGCGCGCCCGAGCTGGAGCGCCTCCGGGACGCGTACCTCGAGAGCTGGACCGACACGCACTCGCGCGCCGAGCTCGAGCTGCTCGCGCTCCTGGCCACCCGGGTCGGCAAGATCAGTCGCTCCCGCGCCTGGCAACGTGCCCTGACCGGGGTGGACTCCCCCGAGCACGCCGAGGCGCCACCGGGATGGCTCGAGGAGCTGCTGGAGCCGGACGTCTTCTAGAGCGCTGCCTGCAGCTCGCGGGCGAGATCGCCACGGTCCTCGACGACCACCGCGGAGAGCCCCAGCCAGGCCGCGGCCTTGTCGAGCTCAGCGGCGAGAGCAGGTGCGACGTCACCCTCGGCCTCGCGCCAGCTGGCGAGCACCCGCAGCACGCCGGCCCGACGGTCGGCCTTCAGGTCGACCCGCGCTCGGATCGCCTCCTCGTGCAGGAACAGCAGGCAGTAGTAGCCGTAGACCCTCTTGTGCGCGGGGACGTAGATCTCGATCCGGTAGTCCACGTCCCACAGCCGCTCCGTCCGGGACCGCTCCCAGACGAGCGGGTCGAACGGGCTGAGCAGCGCCGAGCGCTTGACCCAGCGGGGCATCACCGCGCCGGCGCTGAGGTACGCCTGGCTCTTCCAGCCGGCCACCGTCACCGGGTGGAGCGCACCCTCCTCGACAAGGGCCCGCACGGCAGCCTCGCCCTCGGCAGGCTTGAGCCGGAAGTAGTCCCTGAGGTCCTTCGTCGTGGCGACGCCGTGCGACCGGGCCGCCAACCGGACGAGCTCCCGCTGCGCGTCTTCCCTTGCGGGAGTGGGGATCGCGAGGACCTCAGCCGGCAGAACCCGCTCGGTGAGGTCGTACACGCGCTCGAAGCCGTTGGTCCGGCGAGTGGTCGTGACGCGGCCGGACCAGAAGAGGTACTCCAGGCCGCGCTTGACGTCGTCCCACCCCCACCAGGAGCCCTTCCCGCGCGGGGCTTCTCGCAGCGCACCGGCTCCCGACGGGCCCTCGTCCTCCAGCCGCCGGAGCAGGCTGTTGACGAAGTCCGGCCGCTCCTTGAAGACCCGCAGGGGTCCGCCCCAGCCCTCCTCCAGGTTCTCCGCCCGCTGCATGCGCCACCGCAGCAAGGGGTGCAGCGCGACCGGCAGGAAGGAGGCCTCGTGCCCCCAGTACTCGAACAGCTCGCGGCGGGAGAAGGCGAGGTCGTCGAGCAGGGCCGTGGGCCACGGGCCGACCCGGCTGAACACGGGCATGAGATGGGCCCGCGCGAAGACGTTGACGCTGTCGATCTGCAGCAGCTGGGTGCGGGCGATGGTGCGACGCAGGTGGCGCGCGTCGACGCTGCCCTTGGGCAGTGGGTCACCGAAGCCCTGGGCGGCGAGCGCGATGCGGCGCGCCTGGCTCTTGCTGAGGTGCTCCACGGCGGGGATCCTGCCAGGCGTGTCCGACGTCGCGATCCGCACCGCCCGGCCGGCGGACGCCCTGGCGGTCGAGTCGATCCGCATCGGCACCTGGCGGACGGCCTACCGCGGCATCGTGCCGGACGACGTGCTGGACGCGCTGACGGTCGAAGAGGGGCGCCGGGCAGAGCTTCTCGCCGATCCGTCCAGCACCACGCTGCTGGCGGAGCGCGCAGGGATGGCGATCGGCATGGCCGTCTGCGGTCCGGCTCGCGACGACGACCGTGCGGGTACGCACGAGCTCTACGCCCTGTACGTGGTCCCGCAGGCCTGGGGTGCCGGCGTGGGAAGCGCGCTGCTGGCCCGCTGCCCGGACGCGTCGTCCCTGTGGGTGCTCGAGCAGAACACCCGGGCCCGCGACTTCTACGTGCGCCATGGCTTCACCCCTGACGGGGAGTCGAAGGTGCTGGACCTGGGCGGACCCGTGGTCGAGATCCGGATGCTCCTAGGCTGAGCGCATGGCCGATGTCAGCGTGCGCCCGGCGCGTCCCGAGGACGCCGAGCCGATGGCCCACGTGCAGCTGTCGACGTGGCAGCAGGCGTACAAGGACCTCCTGCCTCCGGACGCACTCGACCTGCCGCTCGTGCAGGTCGCCGCGATCTGGCTCAACGCGATCGAGGCGCCGCCGTCCCCGGCCCACCGGGTCCTCGTCGCGCTCGACAACGGCGAGCTCGTCGGCTTCGCTGCGTCCCAACCTGACGAGGAGCTCGAGGGGGCCACGCTGCTGTCGGAGCTGCTGGTCGAACCTCGCTGGGGGCGGCGCGGCCACGGTTCCCGGCTGCTCGCCGCGGCCGTCGAGCACTGGCGTGCCGACCGGTCGACGACGGCCGTCACGTGGGTCTTCGAGGCGGACACCGTGATGACCGGCTTCCTCGAGTCCGCCGGCTGGGGCCTCGACGGCATGGGCCGAGGTCTCGACACCGGCCCCCGGGTCGTGCACCAGAGGCGGCTTCACACCGCTCTCTAGGTGATGACCACCGGTGTTCCCACCGGAACCGTGTGCTCGAGAGCGAGCGAGTCGGCGTTGCGCATCCGGATGCAGCCGTGGGAGACGCTCTGGCCGATGCTGTACTGCGCGCTCGTGCCGTGGATGCCGAGAACCCCGTCAGCGCCGGCGAACTGGGTGATCACGTCCGAGCGTCCGGACAGCCCGAGAGCGGCAGGGCCGAAGGCCCCAGCGGGGTCGCCCGTCAGGATCAGGTCGGTGACGTAGAACAGGCCCGTCGGGGTCGGGGTCCTCGATGCCCCGGTCGCGACGAGGTAGTGGGCCACCACTGCCCCGCCCCTGCGGACGAGCAGCTGGTGCCTCGCCAGCACCACCTGGATGCTGAAGTCGGTCTTGCGGACGACGACCTGCGAGGCGCGAACCCAGCCGGTCGCGTCATTGGGGCGCATCGGCAGCTTCACCTGCACCCAACCCGGCTCGTACCCGGCGACGAGCAGGGCCTGCGGCCCGTCGAGGTCTGTCAGCACTCCGAGCGAGCGGATCGCCCTGCCGCTCGGGCTGTCGTACACCGTGACGGCCGAGCGCAGCGCCGCGATGTCCCCGCCCCTGAGCGGGTCCGGGACCACCGGAGCCGCAGTAGTGGGGATCGCGACGGGCGCGCGCGTGGGGCTGGGCGTGGGAGACGGCGCCACGACCGCCCGGGGGGCGCTGTGCCCGCAACCCGCGAGGAGCACTGCGGCGGCGCACACGCGGATCCTCACGGGTCCAGCGTAGCGGCGCAGCGCACTCAGGCCAGGACGAAGTGGCGACCCTTCGCGTTCGCCCCGAGCCCGTCCTGGAAGGACTCCCACAGCTCCCGGCCGCGCAGCTCCCGCGCTCGACCGTCGGTGACGAGCGCGTCAACGACCTTCTGCACGGCAGACAGCGACAGCCCACGAGCCGCCAGGAAGGCACCGACCGGCTCGCCGCCCGCATCGGCTGCCCCGACCAGCAGCAGGCCGAGCTCCCCGACCTTCCGGGGCTGGCTGGTCAGGACCGCAAGCACGTCCTCCTCGGTCGGTGTCACAGGTCGAGCAGGTGCTCGAGCCCCACGGTGAGGCCGGGTCGGGCGGCGATGCCCCGCACGCCGAGCAGCACGCCCGGCATGAAGGACGCGCGGTCGTAGGAGTCGTGCCGGATCGTCAGCGACTCGCCACCACCGCTGAGGATGACCTCCTGGTGGGCCACCAACCCGGCCAGCCGGACCGCGTGGACGTGCACGCCGTCGACGACGGACCCACGCGCCCCGGACAGCTCCTCAGTGGTCGCATCGGGCATGGCCGCCATGCCCTCTCGTGCCTCGGCGATCAGCTGCGCCGTGCGGCGGGCGGTGCCGGACGGCGCGTCGACCTTGTTCGCGTGGTGCAGCTCGACGATCTCCACGCTCTCGAAGTACCTCGCCGCGGCGGCAGAGAACTGCATCATCAGGACGGCGGCGATGCCGAAGTTCGGGGCGATGAGAATGCCGACCTCGGTCCCCTGGAGCCATGACCTGACCTGCGCCAGCCGGCCCTCGTCGAAGCCGGTCGTCCCGACCACGGCGTGCACGCCCGCGTCGATGCAGGCCTTCAGGTTGGCCATGACGGCCGACGGGTGCGTGAAGTCGACGGCGACGTCGACGCCCGTGAAGTCGAAGACGTCA
>JAODNB010000001.1 GCA_025464795.1 Frankiales bacterium | reverse complement strand
TCTGCACGTTGACCCGGATCTCGTTCTGCACGACCGCGACCTGGTTGTCGAGGTTCTCCTGCGTCAGGGCGACGCTGCGCATCCGGTCAGCCTCGAGGAACAGCGCGAGCTCGGTCGCATTGCTCGGGAGCACCTCGTAGTAGTTCGTGTAGTCGACGTGCGTCGACCCGTTGAGGACGCCACCGGCTCCCTGCACGTAGGTGAAGTGCTCCGTCTTCCCCAGGTTCGCCGACCCCTGGAACATCAGGTGCTCGAAGAGGTGCGCGAAGCCGGTGCGACCTTCGGGCTCCGAGCGCATTCCCACGTCGTAGTACACGGCGACAGCCACCACGGGGCTGGTCCGGTCCGGGAGCATCACGACCCGAAGACCGTTCGCGAGCGTGGTCCTGTCGAGGGCGTAGGACAGTCGGGCGGTCTTCACAGTCGGCACCCCGGTGACGCTAGTACGAACGGGCCCGGCGGTCGGTACGTTGCACGGGTGACTCAGCCGTACGAGGGATTCCAGGGGACCGTCGGGCGCACGGTGGCCGGTTCGACGCCCTACTGGCCGCCGCGCAAGCAGTCCCGCGGAAAGCCCAATGTCGTCGTCGTCCTGTGCGACGACGTCGGGTTCGCTGACATCGGCTGCTACGGCTCGGAGATCGCGACCCCTCACCTGGACGCCTTGGCCGCCCGCGGGTTGCGCTTCACGAACTTCCACGTGACCCCCATGTGCTCCCCGACGCGTGCTGCTCTGCTCACGGGGCTGAACCCGCACGCGGTCGGTGTGGGTCACGTAGCGCACTCCGACCCGGGCTTCCCGGGTTACGCGATGGAGCTCTCGGACAACGTCGTCACGACGGCGGAGGTGCTGCGCGACAACGGTTACGCGACGCTGATGGTCGGCAAGTGGCACCTCGCGAAGGACAGCGACTGCTCGGACGCGGGACCGATGCACTCGTGGCCGTGCCAGCGC
Source organism: Frankiales bacterium (assembly GCA_025464795.1). Classification (GTDB taxonomy): domain Bacteria; phylum Actinomycetota; class Actinomycetes; order Mycobacteriales; family SCTD01; genus RYN-111. The sequence goes on along the minus strand of JAODNB010000001.1, from coordinate 2,318 downwards.
GGCTTCGACCGCTTCTACGGCTTCCTCGACGGGTTCACCAACCTGCACCAGCCGCACCGGCTGCTGCAGGACAACACGGCCGTGGACGTCGACTCCTACCCACCCGACTACTACCTGACCGACGACCTGACCGACCACGCCATCTCGATGATGAAGGCGACGAAGGCCTCCGATCCGAGCAAGCCGTTCTTCCTCTACTTCGCCCACGGCGCCGTGCACGCGCCGCTCCACGCGAAGGCCGCCGACATCGAGAAGTACAAGGACCGGTACGCCGAGGGCTGGGACGTCCTTCGCGCCGAGCGGTTCGCCCGGCAGCAGTCGCTCGGGGTGCTCCCGGACGGGGTCGAGCTGCCGCCGCGCAACAGCGAGCGGGGCAATGACGTCGTCCCGTGGGACTCGCTGCCGGCCGACAAGCAGGAGCTCTTCGCGCGCTACATGGCCGTCTACGCCGGCATGGTCGACAGCATCGACCAGCAGTTCGGACGACTGGTCGCCGCGCTCGAGGAGCTCGATGAGCTCGACAACACGATCATCCTGTTCACCAGCGACAACGGCGCCTCGCGCGAGGGCGAGGAGGAGGGCACGACCGCGTACTACCAGCACCTGCTGGGCAACACCGACACCGCGGCGGACCTGGCGCGGCTCGACGAGATCGGTGGTCCGACCACCATGCCGCACTACCCACGCGGCTGGGCCATGGCGTCAGGGACCCCGTTCCGGCTGTACAAGATCAACACCCACGCCGGCGGGCACTCCGTCCCGATGATCCTCACCGGGCCCGACATCGCGCCGGGTGAGGTGCGGAGGCAGTTCGCGCACGTCACCGACGTGCTTCCCACCCTGCTCGACCTGCTCGACCTCCAACGCCCCACCGAGCGGCAGGGGAAGCCGCTGAAGCCCCTTGCCGGTGCGTCCTTCGGCCCCGCCATCGCCTCCCCGGAGGCTGCCTCGACGCACCCGGAGCAGCACTACGAGATGGTCGGCCACCGCGGCTACTACCGCGACGGGTGGGAGATCGTGACGCTGCACCAACCACTGACCCCGATCGCCGAGTCGGAGTGGGAGCTGTACGACCTGGTCAGCGACCCGACCGAGATGCGCGACCTCGCCGCCGAGCACCCCGAGAAGGTCGCGGAGCTGTCGGCTCTCTGGGAGCAGGCGGCGCGGGAGAACCAGGTCTACCCGATCGACGAGGGCGCGGGCGTGAAGTTCCTCGTGCGCCCGGAGCGCAGTGACGTGTTCTCCGAGCCGGTGACGATCCTGCCCGGCACACCGACCCTGGAGCGGTGGCGCTCTCAGCAGCTCATCGCGAACCGCTCGTTCCGCGTCACCGTGTCGATCCACGAGTGGGGCACCGGGACCCTGGTCGCGCATGGCGACCAGGGAGGCGGCTACGTGCTCTACGTCTCGTACGGTGAGGTCTGCCTCGCGCACAACGACGGCCGGGGGCACACGAAGCTCGTCGCCGGCGCGGTCGACTCCGCCTCGGTGGTCGAGGCGGTCTTCACCGCCCCCGGAGGCGGGACCTGGTCGGTGGTGCTGCTCGCCGACGGGGTGGAGGTCGGCGCCGGCGAGGGTCTGACGCTGCTGTTCCCGATGGCCCCCTTCCAGGGGATCGACGTCGGCATCGACCGCAAGTCGCCGGTCGTGTGGGAGCGCGGGCCATCGCCCTTCACGGGCACCATCGACCGCGTGACCTACCTGCCTGGTGCCCTCGCGCCCGACTCACCCGCGGCGATCCTGCCCATGCTCCGGGAGCTCGGCGCCACCTTCGAGTGACGTCAGGGGCGGGCGGTGCCCTGGCGTATCACGCGGTCGACGAAGGCCAGCTTGCGCATGACCGTCGGGGTGATGACGAACGGGTAGACGAAGTCGCGCCCCATCGAGCGGTTCACCTCGTTGAGGCCTTGCGCGAGGAGCACCCACTGGTCGATCAGCTCGCCGAAGTCGGCGGGCGCGGTCGCTTGCTCCTTCAAGCCGAAGTTCCTGGCGGTCTGCAGGGTGTCGTGGATGTGGAGGTAGTGCGCGAAGGTCTCCGCCCAGTCCTCGTACGGGTGCATCGTCGCGTACTGGCTGATGTAGCTCCCGGTCCAGGAGCTGTCGTCGCTCTTGGCGTAGTGGTCGCTGACGGCCTGCGCGTAGTCGGCGCGGTCGTCCCCGAACAGCGCTCTGCAGGCGTCGAGCACGTCGGGCTGCCACACCAGGATCGGCCAGTAGTAGTGCCCGATCTCGTGCCGGAAGTGCCCGAGGAGGGTCCGGTAGGGCTCCCCCAGCTGTCGGCGGAGCCGCTCGCGGTGCTCGCTGTCGGCCTCGGCGAG
>JAODNB010000172.1 GCA_025464795.1 Frankiales bacterium | reverse complement strand
ATCCGCACTAGGAAGACACTCTGATCCGTTACGACAAACTGGCCACGCGCATCTGGTGCCTGGTCCTGGACAAGCTGCCCTCAGTCAGCGGTCACATCACCGAGCACGTGGACCTGCTCAGGGCTGTGGCCGATGGTGACGCGGACAAAGCCGGCGAGCTTGCCCTCCACCACGTGACGAACTTCGAGGAAACCATTCGCAAGGTCCTTTAGCCGGGTTGCCCCCGGGCTGCCTCGGGGGCCCGGATTCCTTAGCGCGCTCCTGCCGCTCCAATGGCGGCCCCCACGCACTGCGTGGGGGCCGCCGAGGCTTGTCGGGGGCTCCTCGCCGAGCAGGTCGAAGCGGTGCGCCAGCAAGTGGTCGAGAACCTGCGCGCAGACCTGCTCCGAGGGCTGCATCCGCACGAGGTCGTCTCCTGCGACAGCGAGCTGGTCTGCGACGAGCAGGTCGGGGTGCAGCACGGGCAGGGCGAGCGTCACCTCTCCGGCGCCGTGGACGAAGACCTGCGCCAGGTGGCGTCCCAGGTCCGCCCGTGTGCCCCAGGGATCAGCGGTGGCAGCCCAACGGGCCGGCGTCCACAGGCGCAGCCGCTGCACGAGCGAGCCGATCTCCTTCGCCAGCAGCGCTTGCGGTTCCGAGAGGTGCACCTCGCCATCCTGCCGGACACTGAGCAGATGACCAGGCTGCGCTTCTCCGGCTCGATCGCCGGGATCGGCACGACGTCCGGGCGGAGGGTCGTCGTCGGCCACTGGCCGGTGTCGCCGTTCGGTGCCTTCACCGACTGCATGGTCGAGGACCTCGCGGGCCACCGGACCCTGCTGGCCCCCACGCAGCAGGTCGCCGAACTGGTGTCGGGAACGTACGTCTTCGACGAGGTACGGGTCGTCGAGATGCATGCCTCGGTGACCGAGCAGCGGTGGTCCATCGCTGCGGGACCCCTCGAGGTCCGCCTCACTCCGGGCCCACGGACTCCGCTCGGCTGGCTGCTGCGCGCGGTGCCCGGCCCGGTGGCAGGAGCCCCCCTGTTCGCCGCTGCGGTGGACCCCCTCGCACGGCGGGTGCTCCGGGGAGTCCGTACTCGCGTGACCGCCCGCGAGGGCGATCGCGAGTGGTACGGCGCCCGGGACCAGCGAGCCATCGTGGCCGCCACCGTCCGATGGGACGGGCAGTCGTGCGGGGACCTGCAGGACGTCGTCCCTCCCGTACGGTTCGGCCCGGGGTCGACCCCACCGCGTCCGAGTGTTGTCGACCTGGTGTCCACCGTCGAGCGGGGCTCCGCGACGCGTCAGGCGATCCGGTAGAGGCTGTCCGCCGAGAGGACGAGCAGCTCGCCGTTCGCGTCGTGCCCGAAGGCCTGCAGGCCGTCGACGGACAGGCCGAGCGGGGTCGAGGCCGTGACGCCGGTCGAGGTGCGCGTGACCTGGAGCAGCTTTCCGGCGCAGTAGTCGCCGAAGACGTAGTGACCGACCAGCTGCGGCAGGGCCTTGCCCCGGTACACCTCGCCGCCGGTGATGGAGCAGCCGCCGCTGGCGTGGGTGTAGGTCAGCGCCGGCATGATGAGGGAGCCGCCGCCCTGAAGGTCCTTGTCCCGCTTGAACCGGCTGGTGCCCTCGTACACCGACCAGCCGTAGTTGGCGCCCCGCTGCTGGGCCGGCGGGACCACGTCGAGCTCCTCGACCTTGTCCTGCCCGACGTCCCCCACGTAGAGGTCGCCGTTGGTGTCGAACGAGAAGCGCCAGGGGTTGCGGAGCCCGTAGGCCCAGACCTTCCTGTTCTCGCGGTAAGGGTTGTCGGGGACGGCGGCTCCGCTTGACGGCTCGAGCCGCAGGATCTTGCCGAGGTCCGAGGTGAGGTCCTGCGCGTGGTTCTGCGGGTCGCCACCACTGCCACCGTCGCCGAGGCCGACGAGAAGCTTGCCCGTCCGGTCGAACAGGAGCAGACCGCCGTTGTGGTTGGCGTACGGCTGGTCGACGGCCAGCAGCTGCTGGCCCGCACCTGCCCGGCCGTTGGTGACCGTGTAGGCCATCACGCGGGTGTCGCCGTTCGCGATGGTCATGTCCGCGTACATGCGGTGGTTGCTCGGGTACGAGGGGTCGAAGGCGATGCTGAGCAACCCCTGCTCGTTGCCGTGGGCGAGCTGGCTCGTCAGGTCCAGGACCGTTCCCTGGACCTTCCCGTCGCTGCCGAGCACGAGCACCTTGCCGGGCTTCTCCACGAGGAACAGGTGCTCAGGATCGCCCGGGGCTGGCCCCGCCCAGACCGGGCTGTCGAAGCTGCCGAGCTTGGTGAGCGAGAACGCGCTCGACGGAGCCGGGGCTGCGCTCGTCGGGGCGCCGGCCTGCGACGGCGCGGGGGTCGGCGCTGTGGTCTTCGTACCGGACCCGCCGCAGGCGGTGAGCAGGAGCAGGAGCGCGAGCGGGGCAAGGCTGCGCGGCACGCCTACCGTCGGTTGAGGTAGCTGAGCAGGCGAAGGACCTCGAGGTAGAGCCACACGAGCCCCACGATGAGACCGAAGGCGATGCGCCACGACTCGCGCTCATCGACACCGGCGTCGACCATCTTCTGGGCGCGGTCGAAGTCGAGGACGAAGGTCATGGAGCCGACGGCGATGAACACGACGCTGAACAGGATCGAGATCCCGCCACCGCTGCGCAGTCCGAGCCCGTCCCCGCCGGCGAAGGCACTGACGAGCAGGTTCAGGATGACGAGCCCGAACAGCCCGAAGAACGCACCCGTGACCATCTTGGTGAACTGCGGGGTGGCCTTGAGCTTGCCGCTCGTGAACGCGAACAGCACGCCACCGAAGATGACCGCTGTGCCGACAGCGGCCTGCAGCGCGATGCCCGGGTAGGCGCTGTTGTAGTAGTGGCTGATGCCACCGACGAAGAAGCCCTCGAAGCCGGCGTAGAGCACCACCAGCGCCGGCACGACCTGGCGCTTGAAGATGTTGACGAGCGCGAGCACCAACCCGATGACGGCGGCACCGAGTACGGCACCGACGGGGGCGTCGGAGATCCAGGCTGCCGCTCCTGCGACGACGACCAGGCCGAGGAGCATGCCTGTCTTCACGACGATGTCGTCCATCGTCAGGCGCTGCGGGGTGTTGTAGAGGTCCTGGACCTGCTGGGCCGAGGGGGCCTTGAGGGTGGGGGCGTTGCCGAAGACGGGGTTGCTGGACTGGAGTCCTGCCATGCCGGTCGTGCTCCTTAGGTAGGTCGTGCTCGGTACAACGTGCGCAGTCTGCGTTCTGTGCCCCCGGTGGGAGTCGAACCCACACTGACGAGGTTTTTAAGACCCCGGTCTCTGCCAGTTGGACTACAGGGGCGGTGCGCTGGTCACGGTACTTCCTTGATCGAACCGGACACTGCGACACGAACTGTCTACAGCCGGAGCTCACCTGACCGCTGGAGCAGCCTGGGTGCGCCAGAATGCGGGTGTGACGGATGAGGAGCGTGTGACGTACAGCTCCGTGCTCCACAACCGTGAGTTCGTCGCGATCCTGCTCTCCCAGACGCTGAGCATCCTCGGTGACCAGGTGACCCGCATCGCGCTCGCGGCTCTGGTGTACGCGAAGACCGGCTCCGCCTTCGCTGCCTCAGCGACGTTCGCCGTCTCCTACCTGACGTACCTCGTGAGCGGCCCCTTCCTCGGCGCCGTCAGCGATCGCTACGACCGAAGGACCGTGATGGTCATCAGCGACGTCGGGCGAGCGCTGGCGGTGGGGGTGCTGGCTGTGGCTGACCTGCCCCTGGTCGGGGTGTTCGTCCTGCTCGTCGGCCTGTCCGCGTTGGCTCCCGCTTTCGACAGCGCTCGTGGTGCCACGCTTCCCGACATCCTCCCCGGCGAGCGCTACGCCCGCGGCAGTGCGCTGGCCAACGTGTTCTTCCAGTCCGCCCAGATCGGTGGGTTCGTCGTGGGCGGCGCGCTGCTGGCGATCGCCGATACCCGAACCGCCTTGCTCCTGGACGCCGGCACCTTCTTGATCTCGGCCGGTGCCGTGCTCGGTGTGCTCAGCCGTAGAACCCGGCCCGAAGAGTCCGAGCGGACGAGCCTGGTCCGAGAGACAGCAGCGGGAGTACGCGCGGTAGCTCACCACCTTGAGCTCCGCCAGCTGCTTGCCTACGCGCTGTTGGGCGCCCTGGCTGTCTCCGCTCCGGAGGGTCTGGCCCTTCCGATCGCACGCCAAGCTGGGGGAGGAACGCTGGAGGGCGGCCTCCTGACGGCATCCCTACCCGCAGGGTTCGTCCTCGGGAGCCTCGTTCTGCTGAGGCTTCCGACCGACCGGCGCGTGGACCTGCTCCCTGGACTGGTGGTCGCGTCCGCAGCTCCGCTGCTGGCGACGCCGTTCGTCTCCGACGTCTGGCTCCTGCTCGCTCTGTGGGTCGTGAGCGGACTCGGTTCGGCGCTTCAGCTCATCGCGAGCGCCGCCTACGTCCAGGCCGCGCCGGAGGGGATCCGCGCCCGCGCCTACGGCCTCGCCAGCACCGCCTTGATCGCCAGTCAGGGGGTGGCCCTCGTGCTCGCCGGCGCTGCCACCTCGCTGTTCGACAACCGTCACGGCCCGAGCATCGCCATCGCCATCCTCGCCGGACTGGCGATCGCCTTGGTCCCGCTCGCCGAGCGGCTGGGTGGGGCGAGGATGAGGCGGCCTCAAGGAATCGGGCTTCCTGGTCGATGATCGCGAGGATGACCACCGTCGGCTGGCTGAGGCGCTCTGCTGCGTTCTGGCTGTCGGCTGCCGTCGGGACGGGCTTCACGCTCACCATGATGGCCATCGTCGGGACGGGCACGCTGATCCACGCCCCCCTGGACATCCCTTGGTGGACGCTCATCCCGCTCTATGCGGCGACGGCCCACTTCACGGTCGACTTCGAGTTCCGACGCGAGGCGAGAAGCCTCCAGCTGAGCCACCTCCCGCTCGCGCTCGGACTGGCCTTCGTCTCGCCCGTGGGTCACCTCGCTGCCTGCTGTCTCGCCAACCTCTTCGACTCGGTCCTGCTTCGGCGCCAGGGGCCGGTCAAGAGCGCGTTCAACGTGACGTCCGGGGCCGTGGAAGTGGCTCTTGCGTCCATGTTCCTGCTGTGGATCGGACCAGAGGCGACGCCCGGACCGCACCTGTGGGCCGCCCTGCTGTGCGCCGCCCTGCTCAGCCACGTCGCAGGCCAGCTCCTGCTGACTGCCGTCCTGAGGCTGCTGGAGGTTCGCGTCTCGCTCCACGAGGTCGTCGGCCCGCTCACGGTCGCGCTGTTCACCGAGCCGTTCTTCACGAGCCTCGGCATCGTGACCGTCGCAGCGCTCTGGACCCAGCCGTGGACCGGGCTCATCGTCATCGCCTTGGGGGCCGGGCTCGTCGTCGTCTACCGGGCGCAGCGCAGACAAGCTGCCCAGCAGGGGCAGACCGCGGACCTCTATGCGTTCGTCAAGGGCCTAGGGCCGCTGGACGAGCACGACCCGGAGACGTACGAGACCCTTGAGAAGGTCCGGGTCCTCCTTCACGCTCGCGCGCTCGACCTCGCGCTGGTCGACGGTGACGGCCAGTTCCGCCACCTGGTGGTGACCGAGGGGGAGGGACCTGCCTCCGACGAGGACGTGGCCCAGCTGACGGCTGAGCTCTCCCGCACCGGCCCGGACCTGGGTCCCCAGAGCGCACAGGACCGCATGTCCACTCCTCTGCTCGGCCACTCCGGGCTGATCGGCGTCCTGTCGACCCAGGACCGGCTGGGCTCCGTCCGAGCCTTCGACCTCGGGGACGTTCGCCTGCTGGAGACGGTCGCCACCGAGCTCACGACCGCGCTCGAACGAGGTCGGCTGCTGCTCGACCTCGGACGCGCCGCGACCACGGACCCGCTGACGAACCTGCCGAACCTCAGCGAGATCAGCCGGCAGGTCGACGAGTACCTGCTGACAGGGCAGTCAGCCATCATCGCCACCGTGGCTGTCGACTCCTTCCGCGAGGTCAACGACACCCTCGGACACCAGGTGGGGGACGACCTCCTGCTGGAGGTGACGCGCCGGCTGCTCCTGACGAACGCCGGTGCCATCATCGGTCGTATCGGAGGTGGCCGGTTCGCCGTCTGCGTCCCCGCCAACGACTACCTGGGTGATGCGGCGATGTTCGGTCTCGGCCTGCGCGCGCAGGTGGAGGGCAGCGCGCAGCTCGGCCCGATCGGGACGCACGTTCGGCTGTCCGTCGGGTGCGTGCTCGCTCCTGAGCACGGAGATGACGCGGCCACGCTCATCCGCCGCGCGGAGACCGCGATGTACAGCGCCCGGCACGCGCAGGGCGGCCCCGTCACCTGGGAGCCCGTCTACGAGGTCCAGGGCACGCGCAGGCTCGCGGTCGTAATGGCCCTGCGCGAGGCCCTCGCAAGCGGAGCCATCGGCGTCGCCTTCCAACCGAAGCTGCAGACGGGCACCCTCAAGGTCACCGGCGTGGAGGCGCTCGCCCGCTGGACCCATCCCGCGCTCGGCGCCATCGGCCCGGACGAGTTCATCCCACTCGCTGAGGCCTCCGGCCTCATGGGCCCGCTGACCAGCAGCATCCTGCGTCAGGCTCTCACCGCGTGCAAGGGATGGCAGAACCGAGGGGGGCGCATCGGCGTCGCCGTGAACGTCAGCGCCGACACGGTGCTTGACCCGACCTTCGTCACTGAGGTGGCCGCCCTGCTGACCTCGACGAACGTGTCTCCCGACCTCCTGACGCTCGAGCTCACCGAGGGCATCTTGATGGACGACCCGAAGCTCGCCTGCGAGCGCATGAACGAGCTGCGTGCCCTCGGTGTCAAGCTGTCGGTCGACGACTTCGGCACGGGCTACTCGTCCTTGACCTACCTCAAGGGCCTGCCGGTCGATGAGGTGAAGATCGACAAGGGCTTCGTGGACGACGTGGTGGACGGAGCCGGTGACCGGGCCGTCGTCCGGGCGGTGGTCGACATCGCCCACACGCTGGGGCTCAAGGTCATCGCCGAAGGCGTCGAGCAAGACGAGCAGCAGCGGGTGCTGCAGGAGCTCGGCGTCGACGAGGTCCAGGGCTACTTCCACGCCAGGCCGATGGCCGCTCTCGACACGGCTCAGTGGTTGCGCAGGCGCGAGGCCGCAGCCGGCCTTCGCGTCTCTCACCCGTCATCCGAACGGACCTAGGAAAAGGTTCGAGGGCCTGGGACCGGGTGTAGCACCACCCAGTCCCAGACCCTCGACAGATCTGGGTGCCGGGAGCCGCGCTCCCGGTCAGCTGCTTACGGCCACTTAAGGTTGCGCATTTGCTTCTCCCCCGCGTTCGGTCCAATGGTCGTTGAGCCGAATGGCTCATTGCAGAGGACTGTAAACGGCTGGTTCCGGCAAGCGCTAGTGGCAGATTTGGCGCGAACCGGACACAAGGACCTTTTTCGATGACGGATTCACCCGTTCGGCTCTTCAGATCGGTCCGTTTGGCGCCGAAAGACGGCGTAGACGGGCGGCGTCTGGCCCTGCAGAGCCCGGTTTGGGGTGCTGCAGGGTGCCGACATGTCCTCCCTTGGACGATCAGGCATCCCACCAGTCACAGCAGATGGCCTAACGGCCGGCCAGCTCCACGGCGCGCGCGAAGACGGCGTCGAGCATCGGCTCGGTGAGCTTTCCGGTGAAGGTGTTCTGCTGCGAGACGTGGAAGCACCCGAGCACGGTCAGGTCCGGGGAGATCGCGACCTCCGCGCCGTGGGCGAAGCGGGGAGTGCGGGCCGAGTCCCACAGGCCCAGGGAGCGCAGCGTCCCGAAGGTCGACGTCCAGCCGAACGAACCCAGTGTCACCAGCGCGCGAACGGTGGGCAGCACCCA
>JAODNB010000405.1 GCA_025464795.1 Frankiales bacterium | reverse complement strand
AGCCGGGCGGGAAGCGCACCAGCCCGTCCACGGCGCTCGCGCCGCTGCCGAGGTCCTCGAAGTCGCGCGACGGCGTCACCGCGAGCACGTGCAGGCCGCCAAGCCCGTCGGCCACTGCCCGGCGACGCCAGCCCGCGATGACCTTGGACGCGTCGGGGATGAGGCCCACCCGGTAGAGCACGAGCAGCGGCTTGCCGGCGACCCTCAGGTAACGGGAGTCCTGGAGGGCCGGCGCGATGCTGTCGTAGTAGGCGTCCTGCCAGCCCGGCGAGTACGTCTGCGGCATGAGAACGTCGTTCTCCAGCCCGTCCCAGCTGCGCGTCCAGTGCTCGTTGGCCCAGCACAGCGCGAACGGGAAGTCGATCGAGGGATCGGCGAGCAGGTTCTGCAGCGGCTTCTCGAGCAGCGGCTTGCCGTCGAACCAGTAGTTGTAGACGACGAAGCCGTCCACCCCGTGCTCCTGCGCCATCGCCCCCTGGGCGCGCATCACGTCGGGGTCGGCGAGGTCGTACTCGCCGAGCTCGCCGGGGACGACCGGCTGCAGGTGCCCGTCATACAGGGGCTCCGCCTTGGCGACGTTCACCCAGTCGGTGAAGCCCTCCCCCCACCAGGCGTCGTTCTCGGGGATCTGGTGGTACTGCGGGAGGTAGAACGCCAGCACCCGCGGTGAGGTCGTGCGCCGCCGGGTCGCCTTGTGCAGCCGGGACGGCACATCGCACATCTCGACCTGCTCGAAGCCGCCGGCGACGGCCAGCACCCCGACGAAGCGCTCGAGGGCGTGGGCAGTCGAGCCGTCGAGGTGGTCAGCCTCGGGCGCGAAGTCGTTGGTGGTCAGCTGGAGATCGGCCAGCCGCTCGAGGATCCAGGGCTTGATCCAGTACATCGAACCGGCCGGGTAGAGCAGCTCGTCCGGGTCGAACGCCAACGGGAAGCGGGAAGCCAGCGCCGTGACGAGCTCCAGGTCGGACCCCCAGGTCTCGGGGCCGCGCAGCGCGTCGGTCGGCGCTACGATGCCGACGTGCGGATCCGTACGCATGAGCTCGAGGACGCGTGCGACCGCCTCCGGGCTCGTCAGCACCCCGTCGAGGAGCGCCACCCGCCAGGCGTCACCGTCGACACGGTGCACGCTGCGCTTGGTGTGCACCTTCAGGATGGCCTCGTAGCCGTGGAAGTAGCCGCGGTTGGCCAGCTCGATGAGCGGTCCCAGGTCGCGGCCGTGGTTCTCGACGATGAGGACCTTCGCGTGCGGCAGTCGGCGACGGATCCTCTGCTCGAGAGACTCGGCGCGCCCGCGCACGAGCGTGACGACCATGTCGTACGGCTCCGGCATCCGGGCCAACCGGTCCTCGATGTCGGTCCAGACCTCGGGGTAGTAGACGTGCGCCACGACGAGCACCGGGTTCGTGCGCGGCCCGATTTCAGGCCGCGGCCGTGGGTCGCTCGAGCTGAGCTGGAGCGGCGTGGTCAGCAGGGGGCTGTCCACCCACTCCAGGAAGCTCGACGCCGGCCGGAACAGCCCGACCGTCGACGTCGCCTGAGCCCGCTGACGGCTGAGCACCTTCTTCGGCAGGCTGCGGACCCGCCGACGGGTGAGCCGGACCTTCCCAGCCACCCCACGCAACGGTGCGCTCACGCGCCACGACGCAGAGGTCAGGAGGCCCGCCATCTGCCGGCGGTACTCCTCGAGGCCGGCCTCGAGGTCGGCGATTCGCCCGCGGAGGTGCTCGTTCTCCTCACGCAGCGCATCGAGGAAGTCGTCGTCTTCGCTCACACGCGTTCGGCCTCCCTGGTGAACGTCGATGATATCCGGCATTCCCGGTTCGCGTAGGGTCAAGCAGTGCGCCGCCGGACCCAGCTGCTTGTCGGCATCGTCATCGTCGTCCTCGCGGTGCTCGGCTGGACGGCTCGGCGGGCCTGGCAGGTGCGCAGCGACCTCACCGCCGCTCAGAGCCAGGCGACCTACGTCCAGCACCAGCTGACGGCCGGCGACGCGGCGCTCGCCGAGAACGCGCTGCCCACGCTGAGGAACAACATCCAGCGCGCGGTGAACCACTCCGGCGGCCCGACCTGGGCAGTCGTCCAGCACGTCCCGGTGCTCGGTGCGAACCTCGCGGCAGTCCGCCGTACGGCCCTCGCTGCGCAGGCGCTGGGACGCGACGCGCTTCCCGAAGCCACCGCTGCGCTGCACATCGTCCAGCGCGACAAGCCCGTCCACGACGGCAAGGTCGACCTGGCCGTCCTGTCACAGCTCCAAGAGCATGTCGCCAGGTCCGCAGTAGCCACCGCGCGGGCCCGCTCGATCCTGGGCACCTCCGACGGTCTCGCGATCGGCGCGGTGAGCTCACGGGTCGACGAGGCTCGCGCGAAGGTGGTCCAGCTCGACGATGCGCTGCACAACGCCCAGAAGGCCCTGCGCCTGGCCCCCTCGATGCTCGGTGCGGACGGGCCGCGCACCTACTTCCTGGCGGTGCAGAACAACGCTGAGGCACGAGCCACGGGTGGCCTCATCGGCGCCTTCGCCCTGATCACCGCCGACCACGGCACCCTCACGCTCGACCGCACCGGCGCAGACGGCCCCCATCAGCTCAAGACCGCCCTGGCCGCCGTGCCCTTCGACCCAGCCTCAGCGGCGACCTGGCGGGAGGCCGGCTCCAACGTCGCCTGGTACGACGCGAACCTGACCCCGCACTTCCCGGACGCCGCACGCAACATGGCTGGTCTGTGGACCGCCCAGAGCGGTCACCCGATCGACGGGGTCCTCGCGATCGACCCGCTCGTGATGCGCCAGCTGCTGATCGCGACCGGCCCCATCGCGCTGGCCGACGGGTTCCCCGTGACCGCCGACTCGGTGGTCGACTTCGTGGCGCACGACGAGTACGTCCGCTACCCCGACACCGAGAAGCGCAAGGCGCTCGTGAGCGGCCTCGCCGAGGCGCTGTTCCACGCCGTCGTCGCCGCCAAGGAACCCGTGAAGACGCTGCAGGGCCTGGCGCGTGCCGGGTCGTCGGGGCACCTGCTGCTCTGGTCGGCGCACGCCGAGGACCAGTCGGTCCTCGAGAGCACCCTCGTGGGCGGGGCCCTGCCGAAGAAGGACCTTCCGTACCTCAGCGTGATCACGCAGAACTACGGGGGCAACAAGCTCGACTACTACCTCCATCGGAAGGTGGTGGTCACGCCGGCCAAGGAGGGCTACCTCACGGTCACGACGACCTTGACCAACGGCGCCCCTACCGGGCTGCCGCTGTACATGCACATCCGCGCCGACAACCCCACCGGTCACCTGCCGTACGGCCAGGCCCTGGTGGGCATCAGCGTCTACGGCGCTCTCACCAGTGAGATCCGGAACGTGACGGTGGACGGCAAGCCGGTCAAGCCGTTGCTCGACAAGGACCACGGGCACCCGTTCGGCACCTTCACGCTGGAGCTGCCGCGCAACACCGACGTCGTGGTGAGCCTGCAGGTTCGCGAGCCCAAGGGCACCCTGGTCTACCACCAGCAGCCCTTGATGGCGCCGGACGAGCTCGACATCCAGGTCCACCACAGGATCGTCGGTTCCTAGCCGTCGCTCGAAGGCCGTTCACAGGTCGGTCGCCGTAGGCTCAGACCCATGTCCCCCGTCCCGACCCCGCCGCGCCGTCCGCTGCGCCGCGTGGACGAGACCAGCGCCGGCGGGCTGGTCCTCGACCGGCGCGGACCTGAGGCGAGAGGCGCTCTCATCGGCCGGCTCGACCGACGCGGCCGGCTGCTCTGGTCGCTGCCCAAGGGGCACGTCGAGCCCGGCGAGACCGAGCCGCAGACAGCGGTCCGCGAGGTGCAGGAGGAGACCGGCATCCTCGGTGAGGTGGTCGGCAAGCTCGGCACGATCGACTTCTGGTTCGTGGCCGACGGGCGGCGGGTGCACAAGACGGTGCACCACTACCTGATGCTGGCGGTAGGCCCCCTGGACCTGTCGGACGAGGACGTCGAGGTCAGCGAGGTCGCCT
>JAODNB010000383.1 GCA_025464795.1 Frankiales bacterium | reverse complement strand
CAACGCTCGGCGGAGTTCCGTGCCGGCGCTTCGGGTCCGGAGGCGCCCGGCGGTCCCGATGTCGTCAGCGTCGACGACCGACTCGCCCCCGAGCACCCTTACCCCGCGAACAAGGTCGTTGTCGGGGTGAGTCGGGCGGAGGAACCTTGCGCTCGCGCTCGTCCAAGCTAACGCGCTGCCCGCAGGCTGCGCTGGATCGGCACGACGACGCTTTCGGTGGGGCCGGCCTTCCAGCGTTGGGCCCACGGGGCGATCTCTGCGGCGGGCACGGGGCGGCTCATCCAGTAGCCCTGCGCGAGGTCGGCACCCAGCTCTGCCAGCCGCATCAACGTCCGCTCGTCCTCGACGCCCTCGGCCACGACGGTCATCCGCAGTCGGTGCACCATCGCGATGATCGCGGTGACGATGGCTTCGTCGTCGCCGTCGTCGACCATCCGGGTCACGAACGACTTGTCGATCTTGATCTCGTGGACCGGTAGCCGCTTGAGGTAGGCCAGCGATGAGTGCCCGACGCCCAGGTCGTCGACGGACAGCCTGACCCCAGCCCGCCGCAGCTCCCAGAGCACGTCGATGGCCCGCTCCGGGTCGTCCATGAGGGCGCCTTCGGTGATCTCGAGCGTCAGTCGGGCAGCTGGGACCCGGCTCTCCTCGAGCAGCGCCACGAGACTTGCTGTGAAGCTCGGGTCGTGCAGCGTGCGCGGCGAGATGTTGACGGCGACGCCGAGGTCGAGGCCCTCCTCGAGCCAGCTGCGGCACTGTGCCAGGGCCGTCCGAAGGACCCATTCCGTGAGGGGAGCGATCAAGCCGGTCTGCTCAGCGATCCCGATGAAGTCGTCCGGGGGGATCACGCCGCGCAACGGGTGCTGCCAGCGGACCAGCGCCTCGACGCCATACACCGCGCGAGTGCTCGTCTCCGTCTTCGGCTGGTAGGCCAGCACCAGGTCGCCGTCCGCGATCGCGGCCCGCAGGTCCGCGACGAGGGCCAGGCGGGCCGCCGAGTGGTGGTCGCGGTCAGCCGCGTAGACCGCGATGCCGGTGTGTCCGTCCTTTGCCTCGTACATCGCTACGTCCGCGCGGCGTAGCAGCGTCGCGGTGTCGGGGCCGTGCTCCGGCGCGAGAGCGATGCCGACACTGGCGTCGACGGTCAGGGTCACGCCCAGGATGTTCAGTGGAGCGGTGAGGGCGTGTCGGATGCGCTCTGCCAGGTGCGTCGCGTCGCGCAGCTCTGCGCCCATCATCACCAGGGCGAACTCGTCACCCCCCAGCCGGGCAACACACGCGCCCGGGGGAACGGTGGCGCTCAGCCGAGCACCGACTTCTTGCAGCACGGCGTCGCCGGCGGCGTGACCGAGCGTGTCGTTGATCTCCTTGAACCGGTCGAGGTCGAGGAGCAGGACGGCTCCTCGAGCAGAGCCTCCGAGCGCCTCGGTCGCGAAGCGGTCGAACATGAGGCGGTTCGGCAGCGCGGTCAACGAGTCGTGCATCGCCTGGTGGGAGTTCTCCGCGACCTGATCACGGAGCCGGTCGGCCAGCCGGCCGTTGCTGAGCCCGATCGCGGCATGCCCGGCGACCGCCTCAAGCAGGCCGAGGTCGGCCTGAACGAGGCCACCGACATCCCCTAGCCGCCCCGACACGGTGATGGCGCCGATGGCCTCGACCTCACCGTGCAGCAGCACCGTCAGGGAGCCGACCCGTGAGCCGCGCTGGCGAAGGCCCTGGTCGGTCGCAACCGCACGTCGCTCGGGTGCGCAGTCCCGGACTCCGGTCGCGTCCCCGATCCAGGCCCGCGCCGCATCATCGACGGAGGTGTACAGGTCCAGCCGCACGACGGCGACCTCGAGCAGCTCACGAACACCGTCGAGGATCTCAGCGACGACGGTGTCAAGGCGCAGGTTGCCACCCCCGATACGGCGGGTGAACCCGTGCAGTCGGCTCATGGCGTCGTGTCGTCGGAGCAGTGCCAGGTGCGCCCGGTGCCCCAGCGCGAGGAACGCCGCGAGCACGACGACGATCCACAGGCCTCGCCAGTCTGTGTGCCAGACGACGAGACCGATCAAGGCGAAGCAGCCGTTGGCTCCCGCCGCGGCCAGGCTGGTGACGACGGTCGAGACCCGCACGCGCGCGCGGCCGCCCCGGAGGGCGATGACGCTGCTGACAGCCGCCGATGAGGTGAGCTCGATGCAGAGCGCTGCGGCGAACGCGGCAGCGAACCCCCGCAGCGCGAAGGGCGAGCCGGGGCCTCCGAGGAGACTCCAGACGCCGACTGCCGCCACTGCGCTCAACCAGGCCTGCGAGACGTTGAACGCGAGCTTCACCAGCGGTTGGCGCTGGCGCCAGCAGCACTGGACGAGGACACCGACCACTCGGGCGGTGATGACGGTGGTGGGAGGGGCAAGAAACAGCCCCACCACGAACGGCACCTCGGCGAAGGCGATGGTGTGAGCATCCCGCCCGATGGTGACGTGAACTCCTGTGCTCTCAGCGATGACGAACATCGCCGCGAGCGCGAGCCACGGCAGGGCTGCGCCCGGCACCGCTGCGCTGTGGCCGTGAACCGTCGTGAGCTGGAGAACACCGGCGATGAGCGCCATCAGCCCTATGAGCCCGAGGACGCGTCCCGAGCGCGGGGACGCTTCTGCGATGTCAGGCACCGGGAGCAGACGACCAGCGGCTCGAGCTCCACCGACTGCTCGACCACGTACTGGAGCTCCAGGTGCTGCTCGACCAACGGCTGCTGGACCACCGGCTGGAGTCCCACGTGGTGGCCGACCAGGTGCTCGAGCTCCACGTGCTGCTCGACCAGCGGCTGCTCGACCAGGTGCTGGTCGACCAGCCCGGATCACTCCCGCACCAGCAGCCCCCGGCCCAGGTCGTCCCGTTCCAGTTCCCGCCCGTCCAGGCCCTGCCAGCGCTGCTCGCGGCGGCCCACACGGAGGACTGCCAGGGCTTCCCGAAGATGTCCCGCTCGCCAGTCAGGTCGTTCGTGCCGGCGCTTCCGATGTGGGCGGTTCCGCGGGCGCCTTCGAGTGTCCCCAGCCCGGTCGATCGCGCGAAGCTCTGGTGCAGCAGCGGCCGTGGCGCGGCAGCGGCCGCGGCGACATCGATGAGGCCCGAACCGGCTGCAGTGGGCCCTCCGACCACCGGCTGCGCCGTCGCCATGAGCATGCCCTTGACGTCGTCGGGCGTGAGGTCGGGACGTTCCTGCAGGAGCAGCGCCACCGCACCGGAGACGACCGCGGTCGCCTGAGAGGTGCCGCTCCCCTTGAAGAACCGGCTGCTCACGACTGCTGAGGGGTACTCCGTGTCGATCACAGAGCCAGGATCGCGGAGCGAGGCGACGGACTGCCCGGGAGCTACGACGTCGACGTGGCGCGTGACGGCGCCGCGTGAGGAGAACGCGGGCACCGTGTCGTCCAGTGAGCTGCTGGTCGTGGCGTGCGTGTCGTCGGCGCCGACCGCGATCACGTACGGGTCCCGCGCGGGGTTGTCCAGCGAGGGCTGGTTGCTGCCCTTGTTGCCGCCGGAGACCACGACGGTGATGCCGGCGCGCCAGGCGTTCTCGACGGCGTGCGTCAGCGGATCCGCTGTCGGGCTCTGCGTCCCGTCGGTCCCGTAGGAGATGTTGAGCACCCGAACGTTCATGCCGTTGTCGTTGCGGTGCTGGACGACCCAGTCGACGGCTGCGATCAGCTGCGAGACGTCGACCGCCCCGTCGTGAGCGCCGACGCGGACACTCAGCAGCTTCGCCTGCGGAGCGATGCCCTTGAATCCGCCGCCGAGCAGGGCAGCGTCGTTGCCGGCGATGATGCCGGCCATGTGCGTGCCGTGGCCAAAGCCGTCGAGGTTGCCCTGCGGCGCCTGGCTGTCGAGCGAGAGGTCAGGTCCGTTGACGACGTTGCCGGATGTGAGGCCCTGGACGGGTACGACGCCGGTGTCGATGAGCGCGACACCCACGCCCCGCCCGGTGTAGCCCCTGCTTGCCATGTCGTCGGCGTTGATCGCCGCGGCGACCTCAGGCAGCGTCGTGGCGGACGCGGCGTATCCCCAGTCGGCTCCGCCCAGCAGGCCGGTCGTGGTGTCGAGCAGGTTGGTGACGACTCCCACGGTGCCGCCGACGATGCCGAGGAGCCCGCCCAGCAGCCCCGCCTGTGCGGGTGCGGCCGCGGTGACGCTCAGCGCGGCAGCAGTCAGCAGCGCAGCGCCGGTGCGCCGGGTACGGGTCGTCCTGCGGTCTGACATCGAGCCCCCTGACCGGCGTGGCTCGCTCACGTGAGCGCGCTCTTCACGCCGTACCGCCTTCTCATCGGCTCGAAGTGGGCTCGCATTTCAGGCATCCGGTGAAGATGGGCGTAAGGGACTACGAGACTGGCGCGGAGGGCCATAGCCCCACTAGGTGGGCCGCGAGCGGGGCTGGGCCGTTCGGCCGAATCAGACCCGGAAAGCCGCGCGCAGCGAGGTCGCGGTCGCGGCCGCGCGCAGCGGGACGGTCCCCGTCAGCTCGGCGAGGTAGCGCGTGAGCGAGTAGTGGTTGCAGGCGCGCGAGCTGACGAGACGGGAGGTGTACGGCGAGACGACGGTCGTCAGCACCGTGTTGTTGCCGGAGTTGTCGTCCTCGTCGAAGGTGACGACGATCGCCAGCCGGCCGGCGCGGTAGTCCGCGCCCTGGCGGACGACGGTGAGCCAGCTCTTGAGCCATCCGTCCGCTGTCGCTAGAGAGCAGTCATGACCGTCGTGGCAGATGTCGGGAACGAGCAGCCCTACGTTCGGCA
>JAODNB010000367.1 GCA_025464795.1 Frankiales bacterium | reverse complement strand
ACCGCCGCTTGACCCAGGTCCGCCGCGGCATGCCGGACGCCGGCGGCATGGTGATCGCCTCGGACCACAAGAACGCGAAGCTCTACGCCGAGCTGCTGCAGGGGATCACGGGCACGCAGCCGACGGTCGTGCTGTCGGACGACCCGACGGCGTCGAAGAAGATCGCGCAGTTCGACGCCTCCGACGCCCGCTGGCTCGTCGCGGTGCGCATGGTGTCGGAAGGCGTGGACATCCCGCGGCTGGCGGTCGGGGTGTACGGCACCAGCGTGCAGACCCCGCTGTTCTTCGCGCAGGCAGTCGGTCGCTTCGTCCGCAACCGCAAGCCGGGGGAGACCGCGTCGGTCTTCGTCCCCTCCGTGCCGGTGCTGCTGGCCCTCGCTGCCGAGATGGAGGTCGAGCGCGATCACGCCCTCGACGGCCCGGCTCGCGACGTCTTCCTGGCCGATGAGCTGATGGCGGCCGCGAACCGCGAGGAGTCCGACGGTGAGGACGAAGCCGGGTTCGTGGCCCTGCAGGCCTCGGCGCACCTGGACCGGGTGATCTACGACGGCGGCGAGTACGGCACCGGCGCGGCCGTCGGCAGCGCGGACGAGCAGGACTTCCTCGGACTGCCCGGCCTGCTCGCACCCGAGCAGGTCGCGGTGCTCCTGCAGCAGCACCAGGCGAAGCAGCTCAAGAACGCCCCGGTCGCCCCGCCGCCCGTGGAGCGCGCGCGGACGGCGTTCGAGGTGCTGTCGGGGCTGCGCAAGGAGCTCAACGGGCTGGTGGGTGCGTGGCACCACCGCACGAACAAGCCGCACGGCGCGATCCACGCCGAGCTGCGGGCAGCGTGCGGCGGTCCGCCGTCAGCCCAGGCGACCGCTGTCCAGCTGCAGGAGCGCATCGACCAGATGCGCCGCTGGGCTCGGGAGCGCTAGCAGGCGCTAGTAGCTATTAGTACGCGTCGTCCAGGATGCCGAAGACCCCGCCCGCGATCACGCCGGCAACGAGGACGATGCCGCCCACGATGGCCAGCGGCAACGAGTGCATCGGCAGCGCGAAGCCCAGCAGCACGCTCGCGACGATGATCAGGGCAACCGTGAGCCACGAGGTCGCTCGCGTGTTGTGGCCAGCCATGGGGTGCCTCCTGGGGCGTCGTCCGGATCTTCTGGAAGTCTAGCGGCGTGAGCATCCTCTTCTCCGCCCTGACCCTGCGTGGCACCACCTTCCGCAACCGGCTGTTCGTGAGCCCGATGTGCCAGTACAGCTCGGTCGACGGCATGCCCGACGACTGGCACCTCGTCCACCTCGGCTCGCGCGCTGTGGGCGGTGCCGGCCTCGTCATGACCGAGGCCGCTGCCGTCAGCCCCGAGGGGCGCATCAGCCCTGAGGACGCGGGGATCTGGAACGAGGCGCAGGCCGCTGCGTGGGCGCCGATCGCCGCCTTCATCGCCCGCCACGGGGCGGTCCCGGGGATCCAGCTGGCCCACGCGGGGCGCAAGGCGAGCACCTACCGCCCCTGGGCAGCGGAGCGGAACTCGGTGCCCGTGGACGACGGGGGCTGGGAGGCGGTCGCCCCCAGCGCTGTCGCCTTCGGTCGGTACGCCACGCCGGCGGCCCTGGACGCTGACGGCATCGCGAAGGTGGTGGCCGACTTCACCGCGGCCGCCGTGCGTGCCCAGGACGCGGGGTTCGTCGTGGCCGAGATCCACGGCGCCCACGGCTACCTGCTGCACGAGTTCCTGAGCCCGCTGTCCAACACCCGCACCGACGAGTACGGCGGCTCCTTCGAGGGCCGGACCCGTCTGCTGCTCGAGGTCGTCGAGCACGTGCGGGAGGTCTGGACCGGACCGCTGTTCGTCCGGATCAGCGCCACCGACTGGACCGAGGGCGGTTGGACCGTGGACGACAGCGTGCGGCTGGTACCGCTGCTCGCCGAGAGGGGCGTGGACCTGGTGGACACCTCCAGTGGCGGGCTACACCACGAGCAGCAGATCCCGGTCGGACCTGGTTTCCAGGTGCCGCTCGCGGCGGCCGTGCGTGAGGCGGGCATCGCCACCGGCGCAGTCGGTCTGATCACCTCCGCGGCTCAGGCCGAGCAGGTCCTGCAGGACGGCCAGGCCGACGTGGTGCTCATGGCCCGTCAGCTGCTCCGCGACCCCTACTTCCCGCTGCACGCCGCGGCCGAGCTCGGCGACGAGATCAGCTGGCCGGACCAGTACCTCCGCGCCAAGCCGTGACCCCGATCGAGATCGCGGACCCGGCCGACCCGCGACTGGCCGACTACCTCGGGCTGACGGACGTCGTGCGGCGGATGAGCCACGAGCCGTCGATGGGGTTCTTCATCGCCGAGGGACAGCTCGTGATGCGGCGCGCCGTGCAGGCCGGATGCACGCCCCGGTCCCTGCTGCTGGCTCCCAACCGCGTCGACGACGTGCTCGAGGAGCTGACCGTCCTCGACTGCCCGACCTACGTCGCCTCGCTCGAGGTCATGCACGCGGTCACCGGCTTCCACGTCCACCGGGGCGCGCTGGCGTCGTTCCAGCGCCCGCTGCTGCCGTCAGCGGCTGAGGTCCTTCGCCGGTCGACCCGGGTGCTGGTGCTCGAGAACGTGAACAGCCCCACCAACCTCGGAGCCATCTTCCGCAGCGCCGCGGGCCTGGGCCTCGATGCGGTCCTGCTGAGCCCCAACTGCTGCGACCCGCTGTACCGCAGGGCGATGCGGGTCTCCATGGGAGAGGTGCTGTCCCTGCCGTACGCCTATCTCGACGCCTGGCCGGGCGGGGTCGCGGAGCTGCGCGACTCGGGCTTCCGCGTCCTGGCGATGACCCCGGCCGCGGACGCGACACCGCTCGAGACGGTCGTGCTCGACAAGGACGAGAGGGCTGCCCTGCTGCTGGGAGCCGAGGGCCCCGGGCTGACGGTCGAGGCGATGGCCGCCAGCGACCTGAGAGTGCGGATCTCCATGGCGCACGGGGTGGACTCCCTGAACGTCGCCGCAGCGGCGGCGGTCGGTTGCTACGTCGTCGGTCTCAGGCCGGTCTAGGCGGCCGGTGTAGGAGGCCGGTGTAGGAAGGACGTGTGAACTCAGCTGCCTTGCTCGTCCCTCTGCTCCTCGTCGCCGGGTGCGGTGGCGGCAGCACGCCGGCGAGCCCGGAGAAGAAGGCCTACATCGCCCGGGCCGAGGCGATCTGCGCGAAGGCGAACGCCGACACCAAGGCGCTGACGAACCCTCAGGCCGCGAGTGACCTGGCGCCGTACGTCGCCAAGGTCGTCGTCATCGCGGACGCGGCCCTCAAGGCGATCGACGGCCTGACACCGCCGGCCGCCGACAAGCCGGCACTGGACAAGCACGTCTTCACCCCGCTGGCCGCGCAGGTGATCGAGGCGCACGCCTATGCGGCGAAGGTGGCAGCGGCGGACAAGGTCCACGACGAGGCGGCTCTCACGCACCTGACGCTGAACGCCCCGACCGGGTCGAAGGCGGACCTGAAGTGGATGCGGTCCTACGGCTTCTCCGCGTGCGTCGACGCTGCCAACGTGGGCGGTTGAGCCACGGCGTTCTCAGGGAAGCGCCCCGACTCGCGGCGTGCGGGCTAGGACGCAGGGAGGGCGATCGGGGCTCGAAGCAGGGCGTCGGGGATGCCGAAGCCGGCGACGAGCGTCAGCGCGTGCGGCCGGAGCTCAGCACACAGGTCGTTCACCTGCTTCTGGAGGTTCTTCGAGTCCTCCGGCGACAAGAAGCCGTGCTCGAGCCACCAGGCCCGGTCGCCCTCGATCGTCGACAGCGAAGCCAGGTCTCGCACCTGCTCCAGCAACGGGGTCGTCGCGGCGTTGCGGAACAGCTCGTGCGCCTGGCGCTCGACGTGGGCGCGCGCCGTGGCCAGGGCGTGGTCCTGGCAGCGGTTCAGCGCGGTGAGCGGGTCGGTGCCCTCCTTGACGAGCGTCCGCAGGCGTCGCGCAAGGCTGTCGATCAACCGGTCCTCGCGGAACTCCAGCGCCGCCGCCTGCCACGAGGGGTCGAGGAAGTCCTTGCGCTTCAAGCTCCGGCGGATGTCACCCAGCACGCGCGTCGCCGACCGGGAGGTCAGGTTGCGCACCATGCCGAAGGCATCGAGGTCTTCGAACTCCGCGGCGTAGTCGGCGAGCAAGGTCTTGGCCACGAGCTGCATCAGGACGGTGTTGTCCCCCTCGAAGGTCGTGAAGACGTCCGAGTCCGCTCGCAGGGAGGCGAACCGGTTCTCGGCGAGGTAGCCCTTGCCTCCGCAGCACTCGCGGGCGTTCTGCACCGCGGACACCATGTGCCAGGTGGCGACCGCCTTGAGGCCTGCTGCGAGAGCCTCGACCTCGCGCTGCCCCTCGCCCCCGTTGAGCACCTCGACGTAGGACGCGTTGAGGTGGTCGTGCGCGCTCTGCAGGACGTAGGACTCGCAGATGGCTGGGAGCAGCCTGCGCTGGTGCGTCAGGTAGTCCATCAGCGGGGTGTCCCGCTCCAGGCCCGTCCCGAACTGACGTCGGGTCTCGCCCCAACGCACCGCGATCGTGAGGGCGTTGCGGGCCACGGCCAGGCCGGCACCACCGATGCAGATCCGTCCCTCGACGAGCGCTCCGATCATCGAGAAGAACCGTGCCCCTGGCGAGGCGATAGGGGAGCTGTAGACCCCCTCCTCCGACACCGACCCGAAGCGGTCGAGCAGGTTGTCCCGCGGGATGCGAACGGCGTGGAAGCGGATCCGCCCGTTGTCGACCCCCTGCAGGCCCATCTTGTCGCCGCAGTCCTCGATCTCGATCCCTTCGAGCAGGCTGCCGTTCTCGTCCCGCAGCGGGACGAGGAAGCAGTGCACCCCCTGGGCCTCGCCCGCCACGTCGAGCTGGGCGAAGACGGCGGCCATCCGTCCGTGTCGAGCAGCGTTGCCGATCCAGTCCTTGCGGGCGGTCTCGTCGGGCGTGTGGATGACGAACTCGCCGGCGTCGGCGTCGTACCGGGCCTGGGTGCGGATGGAGCGGACGTCCGACCCGTGGCCCGACTCGCTCATCGCGAAGCACCCCGGCAGGTCGAGGGTGCCGATGTCCCGGAGGTACGCGGCGTGGTGCTTGTCCGTACCGAGGCGGTGGACGGCCCCGCCGAACAGGCCGAACTGCACCCCCATCTTCACGAGCAGTGACAGGTCGCTGTGGCCGACCGTCTGGAAGGTGGCCACCCGACCGCCGGGGTCGTCCTGGCCTCCGTAGGCCAGGGGGAACGAGCGGGCACCGTCTCCGGTCCGACCCACCTCCCGCGTCCACTCCAGGACGAGGTCCCGGTAGTCGTCCCTGCTCAACCCCTCGGCCTTGTCCAAGCCCAGCTGGGAGAGCGTCACCCGGGTCTGCTCGCGGAGCTCGGCATGCGGCCCGTCGAGCAGCGCCTGCAGCTGGGCGGCGGCCTGGAGGTCGGTGTCCATGATCGCCATGTCCCCCTTACCTCCAGGTCTCACACCAGATACGGAAGGACCACACCGGTGAGCGGACTTGCCGCGACGAGAGCTGACGCCGTGAGGACCCCGGCGGCGGCCAGGTGCCCCAGCCGGACCGGCGGGTCGAGCAGCCGACGGGCGCGCAGCAGCACGTCGTCGCCGGCGACGCCGAGTGCGCCGGTGGGGGCGTCCCGCGTACCGATCTTCCAGAGGGCCTGGGCGAGGTGGGTCCGGTCGTGGTGACGGGCGGCGGCGTCGTCGGCCAGCAGCTCGATCAGCAGCGCCACCTCGTTGCGGGCCAGCACGACAGCAGGCAGCCGCGGGAACGTGGCCCCCAGTGCGACGAACGGGAGGACGACGAGGTCGTGGCGCTGGGACAGGTGCGCACGCTCGTGCGCCAGCACAGCACGGGTCTCGTCGTACGAGAGCAGGGCCAGCGCGCCCTTGGACAGCACGACAC
>JAODNB010000356.1 GCA_025464795.1 Frankiales bacterium | reverse complement strand
GGCTCGGCAGCCGGAGGGACGATCAAGGCCCTCAGCGGGTCCACGGCCCGTGCGTACTCGGTGCAGCTCGCGAAGGTCGAGCTTCCCGGGAGCTATGACGTCATCGAGCGGGAGCATGGAGGCAGCTACGTCGCCGCGGGCAACGGCCCGTACGCCTCGATCTCCTACCGAACGAGCGAGCCCCAGAACTCGGTGATGACGCAGGTGCGGCTGGCCCTGGAGCAGGCCGGCTACGCAGTCCGGCCCGCCGCGGACGACAACCCCTTCTTCAAGGACGTCACGCGCCTCGACGGCACCGCAACCGGGCGCAGCATCGAAGCACTGATCGGGGTGGGCGAGGTGTACGACGAGCCCTTCGGGCACATCGCTCCTGTCGCCGGGACCACCGGCGTGCTGCTCGTGGTCGAGGACCACGGGCGCAGCCGCTGACCGAACGATCCGCTTCCGGTGGGTCAGCGCCGGACGCGGTAACGGAGGTGCACGACGCCCGAGGCGAAGGTGCGGCTGTCGACGAGCTCCAGGTCGACGTGCCGTTCAGCGGCCGGGAAGAACGGGGTTCCGCCGCCGAGGAGCACGGGGTGAACGCGCAACCGGTACTCGTCGAGAAGACCGAGCGCGGCCGCCTCCGCAGCGAGCGTGGGGCCGCCGATGCCGATGTTGCCCGGCCCTGGCTCGTCGCGCCACCTCTGCACCTCCTCGGCCAGACCACCGTCGGCCAGGCGGTACCCCTTCTCGAGAGAGGTCAAGGACGTGGAGAAGACCAGCTTCGGCAGCGACGCCCACTCTGCGGCGAACTCCCGCTGGAGATCGCTGAGCGATGCCTGGTCCACGGTCTCCCAATACGACATCGACTCGTACAGCCGCCGGCCGAGAAGGTGCACGCCCAGCCCGCGGACCTCCTCGGTGGCGAAGCGGAACACCTCCTCGTCAGGTGGTGCCCACTCGAGACTGCCGTCCGGCGCGCAGACGTAGCCGTCGAGGGAGACGCCCATCGAGCAGGTCACCTTGCGCATCAGAGCAGCGGTCGGGAGCGACGACGGGCGACGACCAGGCCCACGGCGACGAGCAGCCCGCCGAACCAGGGCAGGTACGAGGGCAGGCCCGTGGCGGCGAGCCCCGACCCGGCGGCGGGCCGCGGCGACACGGGCGCCACCGGCGCAGTCACCGGCGCGGTCACCGGCGCGGTCACCGGCGTCCTGACGGGAGTGGTCTTTGCCGTCGCGTACAGCGAGGGACCACCCGACTGCCGCACGATCGTGGCCTTGGCCTTGGCGGCGACGTAGGTGTCGCCCTTCTTCACGGCACCGTCGGCGAGCGCGATCACGACGTGGCCACGGGGATCGATCACCATGTCGTTGAAGTCGAGCAGGTTCCGGCCCGCCAGGCAGGTGGTGCCCTTGGTGCACACCGGCCCCCGTTGCACCGGGTCGCTCGGGAACGCGTCGTAGGTCTTCCACGTCGATCCGCCATCGGTCGTGTACGACACGTACAGGTCCCAGACGCCCTTGTAGGCCTTCGTGCCGGGTGAGGTCGGGTCCGGGGCACTGTTCGGGTCGCCGGCAACCTTCGCGCCGAGGAACGCCACGGCGGCGCGGCCGCGGTCGCCCGCCACCACGACCGGGAACCGGGCCGTCACGACGCCGAGGTCGGCACCGAGCGGCTGGCTGTGCTTCCAGGTCCGGCCCTCGTCCAGGCTCACCGCGGTGTGGATCCGCCCCGTCCCTGCGGTGCCGTCAGCACTGCCCCAGGCGTAGTACACGGCCCCGTCCTGACGACCGACGCCCAGCGAGGGGTGGCCGGCGTCGCCGTCGGTGCTCCCCGGGACGGTGTAGCCCGACCACGTCGCCGAGTTCGAGCGGCTGACGAACATCATCTGCTTGCCGTTGCAGCCGTTCGGCGGCAGGTAGAGCACACCGGAGCGCGGGTCGGTCTTGATGTGCCCGAAGATCGCTGCGCACGGCCCTCCGGCGAGCTCCCCCGCGTACACCGGGAGCGAGGCGAGGAAGTTCAGCCCGCCGTCGATCGAGACGGCGCAGTCGGCGGCGTACAGGTCGTTGGTGCAGTAGTAGACGTAGCGGTTCCCCACGATCGGTGCCGGGAAGGGGTCGCCCTCGGCCACCGGCTTGCCGGTGACGATCGTCTGGTGGTCGAACGAGATGCCGACGCCGGCACCGTTGGTCGAGTGGGTCCAGGTCTTGCCCTGGTCATCGGTGTAGGCCTGCAACGAGCCGCCCTGCAGCTCCAGCTGGTTGGCGAACGTCCGGTTCGTCACCGGATCGGTGAACAGGATCGGGTCGGAGGTCTGCGCGCCGATCACAGGGTCGGTGACGTCTGTCCAGACGGCCTTGTCGTCCCGGGAGGCGTCGAAGTCGTGCACCCGGTACGTCGCCTGGTTGGCCATGAACATCACGTCACCGGTGCGGGTGTCATACCCCAGGCTGGGTTCACCGGCGGAGTCACCGCCCTGCGGGTTGCCGCGGACGTCGAGGGGCAGGTCCGGCGCGTGGTACTGGCGGAAGACAGGCGGGTTGGCGGGCGCGCTGGCGCTTGAAGTGCCGATCAGCGCTGGGGCGAGTCCGACGAGCAGCAGGGGCAGGGCGAGCAGGCGGGTCTTCATGGATCTCCTGAGTGGGGGTCCTGAGGTGTTCGGCGTGAGCTGGGATTGTCCTGCCTCGGTAGGCTTCGAGCGTGCGCACCGTCCCCGCCCCGACCGATCGCGTGGTCGTGGTGGGCGCGGGGCTCGGCGGCCTGAGCGCGGCGCTGAGGCTCGCAGGCGCCGGGCGGGTGGTGACCGTCGTCGAGCGCGAGCTCGTTCCGGGGGGACGAGCAGGGACCCTGGACCTCGAGGGGTACCGCTTCGACACCGGCCCGACGGTCCTGACGATGCCGGACCTGATCGCCGACGCCCTCGACTGCGTCGGCGAGCGACTGGAGGACTGGCTCGAGCTCGAGCCCGTCGAACCGCTCTACCGCGCGTTCTTCCCGGACGGCTCGACCCTCGATGTGAAGTCCGACACCGGGGCCATGGCCGAGGAGGTCCGACGGGTCTGCGGTCCTGCGGAGGCGGCCGGCTACGAGCGCTACGTCGCCTTCGTCTCGCAGCTCTACCGCTGGGAGATGCAGGACTTCATCGACCGCAACACCGACTCGCCGCTGGACCTGCTGACACCGAACCTCGCGCGCCTGGCGGCCGCCGGGGCCTTCCGGCGGCTGGCGCCGAAGGTCGCGTCCTACCTCAAGGACCCTCGCACCCAGCGGGTCTTCTCCTTCCAGTCGATGTACGCCGGCCTGTCCCCGTACGACGCGCTGGCCATCTACGCCGTCATCGCCTACATGGACTCGGTCGCCGGCGTCTTCTTCCCCAAGGGCGGCATGCACGCCGTCCCGCAGGCCCTCGCCGGTGCTGCCCAGAAGCACGGCGTCGACGTCCGCTACGGCACGACGGTCACTCGGGTCCTGGTCGAGCACGGTCGCGCGGTTGGGGTGGAGACCGCAGACGGGGAGCGCATCGACGCCGACGTCGTCGTGCTGAACCCGGACCTGCCGGTGGCCTACCGCGACCTCCTGCCGGCGGCAGCGACCCCCCGGCGGGTGAAGCGGCTCACGTACTCGCCGTCCTGCTTCCTGCTGCTCGCCGGGTCGGCGCAGGGGTACTCCAAGATCGCTCACCACAACCTGCACTTCGGCACGGCCTGGCGTGAGGTCTTCACCGACCTCATCGACCGCGGGCGGCTGATGTCGGACCCGTCGATCCTCGTGACCAGTCCCCCGCACTCGCTGGCCCCTGA
>JAODNB010000144.1 GCA_025464795.1 Frankiales bacterium | reverse complement strand
AGCGCCGCGACCTCGCCCTTCGCGTCGACGGTGATCTTCTGCGACAGGTCGCCCTTCGCCACCGCGGTGGCGACCTGCGCGATGTTGCGGACCTGGTCGGTGAGGTTCGTCGCCATCAGGTTCACGGTCTCGGTCAGGGCGCGCCAGGTGCCCGACACGCCCTTGACCTCGGCCTGGCCACCGAGGATGCCCTCGGTGCCCACCTCGCGGGCGACGCGGGTGACCTCGTCGGCGAACGACGACAGCTGGTCCACCATCGCGTTCATCGTCTGGGCGAGCGCCGCGACCTCGCCCTTCGCGTCGACGGTGATCTTCTGCGACAGGTCGCCCTTGGCCACCGCAGTGGCGACCTGGGCGATGTTGCGGACCTGGTCGGTGAGGTTGGAGGCCATCGAGTTCACCGAGTCGGTCAGGTCGCGCCAGGTCCCCGACACGCCCTTGACCTGGGCCTGGCCGCCGAGGCGACCCTCGGTCCCGACCTCGCGCGCCACCCGGGTCACCTCGTCCGCGAACGACGACAGCTGGTCGACCATGGTGTTGACCGTGCTCTTGAGCTCGAGGATCTCGCCTCGAGCGTCAACGGTGATCTTCTGCGACAGGTCACCCTGGGCGACAGCGGTGGTCACCTGCGCGATGTTGCGGACCTGGCTGGTCAGGTTGCCGGCCATCGAGTTCACCGACTCGGTGAGGTCACGCCACACGCCGCTGACCCCGCGTACCTGTGCCTGGCCACCGAGCTTGCCCTCGGTGCCGACCTCGCGCGCCACCCGCGTCACCTCGTCCGCGAACGACGACAGCTGGTCGACCATGGTGTTGACCGTGGTGCCGATGCGCAGGAACTCGCCCTTGACCGGCTGGCCGGCGATCTCCAGGGCCATCTGCTGGGAGAGGTCGCCCTCGGCGACGGCCGCGATGACGCGCGCCACCTCGGTCGTGGGGCGTACGAGGTCGTCGATGAGGCTGTTGACCGCCGCCGCACCGGTAGACCAGTCGCCCTCGGACCCGACCTCGTCCAGCCGCTCGGTCATCCGTCCCTCACGACCGATGACGCGGCTGGCCCGCACGAGCTCTCGGGTGCGGCGCTCGTTCAGCGAGGCCAGCTGGTTGACCCGGTCCGCGACCTGGCCCACCAGACCGCCGCGCGACTCCAGGCGCACGCTGAAGTCCCCGCTCGACAGCGCCGTCAAGGCGTTGAGCACGTCGCTGAGGTCCCGCTCCGAAGGTGCCTCCTGCAGGGGGACCGGTGGGACAGCGGCCGTCGTCTTGCTGCTCATGAGGTTCCCTACCGACGAGGGCGCGCCCGACGCGCCGCAGTGACATGGATTCTGGCTCACGTCGGCAGGCACTTCGACGAGGCGAGCACCCGGTCCGGTGCTTTGCACCGTTCCGTACCGTTTTGACGGGTCCGAGGTGAGCAATCAGTGACCTCGCCGTCGCCATCGGCAGCCGTGGGAAGAATCAGCCCTCCGTCGCGTTGTAGTACTTGCATCAGCAAACACCCACTCAGGAGCTCCCCATGCCCGCCGTGACCGCCGACACCCTGGCCCTTCCGCGCATCCCCCGCGCCGGTCTGGGCGACACCGAGCGCCCCGTCAAGCAGGTGACGACCGCACCGACGGGCTTCGAGGGCGAGGGGTTCCCGGTCCGGCGCACGTTCGCCGGCATCAGCGCAGCCGACCTGGACCCGTTCATCATGATGGACCAGATGGGCGACGTGGACTACGCACCAGGCGAGCCCAAGGGAACGAGCTGGCACCCGCACCGCGGCTTCGAGACCGTCACGTACATCATGGACGGCGCCTTCCAGCACCAGGACTCCCACGGCGGTGGCGGCTTCATCAAGGACGGCGCCACGCAGTGGATGACCGCGGGCGCCGGCATCCTGCACATCGAGACGCCGCCCGCTGAGCTCGTCGTCAGCGGCGGCACGTTCCACGGCGTGCAGCTCTGGGTGAACCTCCCCGGCAAGGACAAGATGATCGACCCGGCGTACCAGAACCTCGAGGGCGGCGACGTCGCTCTGCTCGCCTCCGACGACGGCGGTGCGCTGCTGCGGGTCATCGCCGGCTCAGTGGGCGGTCACCAGGGACCCGGATCGACGCACACCCCCATCACGTTCGTGCACGCCACGATCGCCCCGGGTGCGTCGCTCAACGTCCCCTGGAAGCCGGAGTACAACGCGCTGGTCTACGTCCTCGCCGGCTCCGGCAAGGTCGGCACCGAGGGACGGCCCGTCCACGTCGGCCAGACGGTCGTGTTCGGTCGCGGGGACCACCTGACGGTGGCAGCGGACGACAAGCAGGAGTCGCGGTACGGGTCCCTCGAGGTCCTCATCCTCGGCGGCGAGCCGATCCGGGAGCCGGTCGCGCAGTACGGGCCGTTCGTCATGAACACCCGGCAGGAGCTGCAGCAGGCCGTCGAGGACTTCCAGTCCGGTCGCTTCGGCCAGATCCCCGCGAACGCCCTGATGCCGCACGTGGTCTGATCGGGGCATGCGCCAGCTCCACCCGGTCCAGCAAGAGGTTCCCGACCTCTGCGACCTGTACGACGTTCCCGGTCCGCACCTGCGGGCCGGGTTCGTCGCGTCGGTCGACGGCGTGATCGCCGTCAACGGCAGGTCCTCAGGACTGAGCAGCCCCGCGGACAAGGTCGTGTTCCGTGCCCTGCGGACCGTGTGCGACGCCGTCCTCGTCGGGGCGGGCACGGCGCGGCAGGAGGACTACGGACCCGTCCGTCACGACGCCTCCGCGCTCGCGTGGCGGGCCGCCCACGGCAGGCGGGCCGAGACCCCAGTGGTGGTGGTCAGCAGGAGCGGAAGCCTTCCCGACCGCCTCCTTACCGGCCCCGTAATCGCCTGCGTGCCAGGCGATGTCGTCGTGCCGGCCGGGGTCGACGTCCTCCGCACCACGGATCCGGTCGGCATCGTGAGCGGGCTGCACGAGCGCGGCTTCACACGGCTGCTGTGCGAGGGCGGTCCGTCGCTGCTGACGAGCTTCCTCCAGGCTGAGGTGGTCGACGAGCTGTGCCTCACGACGTCGCCACTGCTCGCCGGAGCAGGCCCGCACCTGATCGGCGATCTCGAGGTCCGCCAGCTCGAGCTCCGCTCCCTCGTCTACGACGACCCCGGAGTGCTGCTGGGTCGTTGGGCCGTCGTACGGTCGACGGATGAGTGACACCACCGGTCTCCCCGTCAGCGGTTTCGACTCCCTCATCGGGCTGCGGTTCGACGAGGTGACCAAGGACCAGGTGGTCGCCAGCTTCGACATCACCCCGCAGCTCCAGCAGCCCTACGGGATCCTCCACGGCGGGGTGCTCTGCTCCGTCGTCGAGACGGTCGGCAGCGTGTCGGGCGCGAACTGGTCCGGCGGGGCCGTGGTCGGGACGTCCAACCACACGAACTTCATCAAGGCCTCCCGCGAGGGACGCCTCACCGCAACGTCGAAGCCGATCCACCGCGGGCGGACCCAGCAGCTGTGGGAGGTCACGATCACCGACGAGCAGGACCGGCTCATCGCGATCGGTCAGCTCCGGCTGGCGAACCTCGACAACACCGACCTCGGCAAGAGCTGACGGCTACGAGAGCCCGAGGAGCTCGCGGACCTCGTCGAGGGTCGCGCCGGTCGACACGGCGTCACGGAGCTTGAAGACCAGCGGGCCGGCGGAGAAGCCGACCACGCCGGTGAGCCGCCCCTCCCGGGAGTAGAGCGCCAGCTCCTTGTGCCGCGGGCCGGCAGTCACGACCTCGACGTCGTCGTCCGACCGGGCCTCACCCAGGCCCTGCAGCTTCACGTCGTACTGGTCGCTCCACCAGTAGGGGGGCGAGCTGATCGGCTCGACCAGCCCGAGGATCCCGGCGGCGACGGCTGCGGCCTGCTCCGTGGCGCTGGTCCAGTGCTCACGCCGAAAGCTGCCGCCTACCCCGTCGTCCCACCGGGCCACGTCGCCGACGGCCCACACGCCGCTGCCCGCGCGACCCTGCTCGTCACAGACCACGCCGTCTCGAACGGTGAGGCCCGAGTCCAGCAGCCACTCGGTCGCCGGGACCACACCCATGGCCTCGAGCACCACGTCGACGTCGAGCACCGTGCCGTCCGCCAGCTCGACCCGGGAGGCCGTCGCCGACGCCACGCCGGTCCCGAGGTGCAGGTGCACGCCGTGGGCGGTGTGCAGCTCCACGAGCTTGTCGGCCACCGTGTCTCCCAGGACCCGGACGAGCGGCTTCGGCAGGATGTCGATGAGGAACACCTCCGCCTCTTTCGCCCGGGCGCTGGCCGCGACCTCGCAGCCGATGAGGCCGGCACCGACGATGGCCATCCGGGCACCCGGGACGAGCGTGCTTGCGAGGTCCTGAGAGTCGTCGAGGGTGCGCAGGACGTGGCCCGGTGAACCAGGCAACCGACGCGGGACGGCCCCGGTCGCGATCACCAGGTGGTCGAACTCCACGGGACCGTCCGAGGTCTGCAGCACGTGCCCGTCGACCCCTGTCGCCCGGCTGCCGAGCCGCAGGTCCAGCCGCAGCTCGTCGTACTCGTCCTCGCTGCGGAGGTACATGGGGGGCCGCTCACCACGCAGCACGTGCTTGGACAG
>JAODNB010000304.1 GCA_025464795.1 Frankiales bacterium | reverse complement strand
CCGTTCGTGCTCTGCGCCCGGGAGGCGAGCGGCACGGTGGTGCCGCAGCCTGCGAGCAGCGCCGCGACGGCGAGCCCGGCGAGCACCGGTCGTGCTTGCCGACGCCGAAGCGGTTGCCGGGTCCTGCCGCGCATAGGATCTCCAGTGGTCCAGGTCTCGAGCTGCTCACACGAGCGACACGCTTCAGCAACGCTACCTAGAGCGCTCTAAACCGGCAAGGGAGGTGCGGTCGACCGTGACTCAGGCTTCGGGGTCCTCAACCAGTCGGTTTGACGATTCCGGGCTCGGTCACAAGCGGCTCGACCCGGAGACCCGCCTCCTGGGGTTCGTCGGACGGGACCCGCGTCGACCCTGAGGGATCAGCCGACGATCGGGAAGCGGCGCTCGGCAGCGAGCTCGTCCATGGCGCTCTGCATCCGCTCACGGACGAGCGCGTCGATCGCCTCGACGTCGTTGTCCAGGGCGGCAGGGTCGATCGGCTCGAGGAACCGAGTCACGATCTTGGAGGGCAACGGCAGCTGCGGCAGGCCCATCGTGAGGCCCCACGGGAACCCGAACGTGATGGGTGCGTACTTGCTGCGGGCGAGCTTGGCGATGGGGTTGTGCTTGGCCAGGGCCTCGCCGCGGCTCAGCACGAGCTGCGTCTCGTGGCCACCGATGCTGACGACGGGCACGATGGGCACGCCGGCCTCGACGGCGGTGCGGACGTATCCCGTGCGGCCGTTGAAGTCGATCGTGTGGATCTTGCTGGTCGGGCGGTAGACGTCGAAGTCGCCGCCGGGGAACACGATGGTCGCGCCTCCTGCTCTCAGCGCCGCTTGCGCGTTCTCCCGAGTCGCCTTCACGAAGCCCAGCGAGCCCAGGAAGGTGCCCAGGGGCCCCATCGTCAGGAGGTCATGGGCGAGCACGTGCAGCGGGCGCTCCACGCCGAAGCGCTTCCAGTAGGCGAGGGCGATGGCCGGCACGTCCATGGCGATGATGCCGCCGGAGTGGTTGCCGACGAGCAGGGCACCGCTGTGAGGCAGGTTCTCGACGCCGGTGGCCTCGGCGCGGTGGTAGACCCGCATGACGGCCTCGAGCAGGGTCCTCGCCTTGTTGAGGCGGGACGGGTCGACGGCAGGTACGTCAGTCATGCGTTCCCTCTGGGTCGAGCGTCGGGGTCGACGAACGCTGCTACACGGCGCTCTATGAGCTGGTGGAATCATCCACCATCGTTCGTCGGGCGGCCCGCCACCAGCGGAGCGGTAACGAGAACGGCTACCCACATCCGCCCGAGCCAGTCGGAGAACCGCTCGTCGGACCAGCCCTGCTCGACGACCAGCTTGTGCCACAGCGCACCGTCGCTGCTCGCCCAGACGACGTCGCGGCACTCAGCCTCGGAGACAGCCAGCTGTCCTGTAGCGGCGGCCTGCGAAGCCATCACTGAGATACCGACGAGTCGCTGCCGGTCGATCTCGGCGAGCATGTCGGCCGCGACGGGTTCCGAGCCGGCTGCACCCTGGAGGGCCCGGATGAAGGGCGCGATGCGATGGGCCGTCGAGGTGAGCAGGACTGCTTGGGCACGCAGGCGTCGCACCAGGTCGGGCTCGGCCATGAGGGCGCGCACCTCGGGCCGCTCGTGGAACAGGACCTGTTCGTCGTCACCGCCGATCGTGATGTCCCAGGCCCGATGAAGCAGCGTCGCCTTGTTCCCGAAGGTCGCGTAGATGAGCTCGGCCGAGACCCCTGCTGCTGCGGCGATGTCCTTGATGGTGGTGCGCCCGTAGCCGTTCGTGACGAACAGCTCCCGGGCTGCCTCGAGCACCGACCGCTGCGTCGCACGCGCCTGCTCGCGACGGCGCGAGCTGTCGTACGCCCGCTTGACGGGTTCCCGCATGTTCGATACACCTTTGCAGTATTCGATATAATCTCACTGCAACGATAGCGGGGGAACCTCATGACGACAGCGAGTGACTGGACCGGCGTGGCTTCGGGCTGGGACGTGCACCGCGACCGCGTCGAGCAGATGAAGGCCCCCCTCACCGCCGCGCTGCTCGAGGGCTTGGCGCTGAAGCCGGGGGAGCGCGTCCTCGAGCTCGGTGCCGGTACGGGCGAGCTGTCCCGGCTCCTGGCCGACGCCGTGGCGCCGGGTGGTCAGGTGCTGGCCACCGATGTCTCGCCCGGCATGGTCGAGCTCATCCGACGCACGGTGACGGACCGACCGAGCATCAGGGTGCAGCAGGCTGACGCGACCAGCACCCGACTGGAGTCCGCGAGCTATGACGCCGTGGTCTTCCGCATGGGGCTGATGTTCGTGCCGCAGCCTGCGGACGCGCTTCGCGAGTGCCGCCGAGTGATGCGTTCCGGAGGTCGTCTGGCCGTGGCGGTGTGGTCCGGTCCCGGGCAGAACCCGTGGCTCAGCTCGGTGGGCATGTCGGCGATGATGCAGGGCCTGGTCCAGGGCGGACCCCCGACCGGGCCTGGCGGGATCTTCTCGCTGGGAGAGCCCGAGCAGCTGGGAGCAGTCGCACGGGAGGCGGGCTTCGGCGACGTCCAGGTGCTGCGCGTTCCGATCGTCGCCCAGTACGCGTCCGCGCAGGAGCACTACGAGAGCGTGGAGTCGCTGGCAGGTCCCCTGCACCAGGCCCTGAGGGCGGCCACCCCGGAGCAGCGGGCTGCCGTGCAGACCAGTGCGGCGGGCCTCATCGAGCCCTACCGGGCAGCGGGCGGCTACCAGGTACCGGGCGAGGCCCTCCTGCTCCTCGCACACTGAGGTCGGGCGAGCGGCACCGGCCTGGATCAGGGCCCGGAGGGAAGCTCACTGGACGTGCTCATGGGCTCCGCGGTCGAGCTGGCCCGGCGAGTCCGCTTGTGGGTGGCGCAGTCGACGTCGGCGCGCTCCTGACGGGACAGCTGCGCGATGGCCGCCATGATCTGCTCGGTGAAGGCCCGGGCCTGCTCCCTGCGGGCGGCCGATCCGACAGCGGGCATCGGCGGTCGCAACGGGGGCCCGAAGTGCATCGCCACGCGGGTCAGCCGGGGCAGCACCTTGCCGATCGGCTGGACGCGGTCGGTCCCCACCATCGCGACCGGCACCACCGGCACGCCGGTGTCGATGGCCATCCGGGCGGTACCGGTCTTGCCGCGGTAGAGGCGTCCGTCCGGGCTGCGCGTGCCTTCGGGGTAGACGCCGAGCAGGCCACCCCGCCGTACCGACTCGGCGCCCTCATCCAGGGACTGAGCAGCGGCGTCGGCGTCCTCGCGGTTGATCGGGATCAGTCCAGTCCCTCGAACGAACGCTGCCTTGGCACGGCCCTTGAGACCGCCGCCGGTGAAGTACTCCGACTTGGCCAAGAAGCTCACCCGGCGCCGCGTCATGACCGGCAGGAACAGGGAGTCGGTCATGGACAGGTGGTTGCTCGCGAGCAGGGCGCCACCGCGACGCGGGATGTGCTGACGTCCCGTCACCACCGGTCGGAACAGCAGAGTGAACAGCGGCCGCAGCACGATCTTCACGAGCCAGTAGAACAACGGACACCTCTCCTACGGGACGGGTGGTGGCGCACCACAGCCAGGTCGTACCCGCAGATCGGCCGGGGACTCCTGCTCGATCAACCCGCGGGACTCGAGTCCGGTTCCCCCGGGTGACACCACTTCCCAGATGTGGTCTGACACCGACCCCGCCTCCCGCCGCCGCACGCTCAGGCAGGTCGCGATACCGGCGAAAGCGTCAGACGAGATCAGGAAGTGGGCTGGCTTGGTCAGTTCGGACGGTGTCCGTAGGCATGTCGGACGCGGGAGGGGCGACTGGGTAGCTCTTCCTGAGGGGGTCTTGTGCACACGGACGTAAAGCCGGACGAGGTTTGTGCACCGGGCCGAAGGATTGGGGTGGGTGCGTCCGCGAGCATCACGGCTGGCCGTGGACGTCGCGACCAACCACCCTGGCGCCCTGCGCCACTTGATCTCGGAGGCCTCGTGCCACTCTCCCGACCGGGCCGCACGGTCCGTCTCGCCACAGTCCTGGTCGTCGGAGGGCTCGCCCTAGCTGCGTGCGGCGACAGCAGCACCAAGGGCGGAGCGTCGTCGTCGATCTCTCCCGGGACCAAGGCGACCGGTACGCCGGTGCTCGTCGGCCTCATCAACGACGAGCAGGGCGCCATCGCGATCCCGGAGCTCACCACCGGGGCCAACGCCGCCATCGACTACGTGAACGCGCACGGCGGCGTCAACGGGCACTCGCTGAAGCTGGAGCACTGCGCGACCAACGGCACTCCGGAGAGCGCGCTGGCCTGCGCCAACACGATGATCAGCAAGAAGGTCTCGTCCGTCGTGTTCGGGGTGGTGGCCAGCGCCGATGCCATCGTCAAGCCGCTCGAGGAGGCAGGGATCGGCGTCTTCGCCGTCGCTGGCCAGGGGGTGACCTCGGGGGCAGACCCGGAGGTCACCTACACCTCGACCTCGCAGGCCCTGACCTTCTCGGGTGCCTTCAAGTTCTTCAAGCAGATCAAGTCGGCCAAGCCGTTCCTCGTCGCGCCTGACCTCGGGCCCGCCACCAAGCAGCTCGCAGAGCAGGCCCTCGTCCCGGCCGCCAAGGCATCGGGCCTCGACCTGTCCTACATCCTCTACAACGCGGCCTCGCCGGACTTCGCCGCTGCAGTGACCGCGGCGAAGAAGAAGGGCTCGGACGCCCTGTACGTCCTCGGCTCCGAGGGCGACTGCACCAACTTCGTGAAGACCGCCAAGCAGCTCGGCTGGGACAAGATCCTGTTCGGCGGTACCTGCACCGAGTACGTCAAGGCGCTCGGAGCGCAGGCCGCCGACGTCTACACGCTGAGCTTCCTGGTGCCCGCCCAGGCCATCGCGACA
Source organism: Frankiales bacterium (assembly GCA_025464795.1). GTDB lineage: Bacteria > Actinomycetota > Actinomycetes > Mycobacteriales > SCTD01 > RYN-111. The sequence goes on along the minus strand of JAODNB010000304.1, from coordinate 3,462 downwards.
GCACCGGCGGCGAAGAAGCCTGAGGTCCAGCTCTACATCGACCAGATGAAGGCCTCGGGGGCGTCGGACAAGACCAACTCGTCCTACGCAGAGATCGGTTTCTCCGACCTCATGACCCTGTCGAAGGCGCTCACCACCGTCACGGGTGAGGTCACCGCGGCCACGGCCAAGCCTGCCATCAAGGCCTTCACAGGCGACGTCTTCCTCGGTGGCGCCGTCAACTGCGCGACCCGCCCGGCTCCTGGAGGCACCTGCGGTCACCTGTTCGTGGGGCTGAAGACGAACGCGAACGGGACGCAGGACGTCGTCGGTGGGGACTTCATCGACGCTGCGACTCCCTGACCCGTGGACCAGGTCCTTCTGTTCGCCCTGCTGGGGGTCGGCGTAGGCGCTGTCTACGCCGGCCTCGGCATGGGCCTCGTCACGGTCCACAAGGGATCGGGGGTGATCAACTTCGCGCAGGCCAGCCTCGGTCTGTGGGGAGCGTTCACCTTCGACGAGCTGCACCGCTCAGGAGATCTGGTCCTCCCCGTCGTGGGGGTGTCGGGTGTCCTCCACCTCGGCACCTCCACGCCGATGGCGGCAGCGGTCGTCATCGGCGTTCTCTCGAGCGCCGTGCTCGGGGTCCTGGCGCACCTGCTCGTCTTCCGCCCGCTGCGGCACGCACCAGTGCTTGCCAAGATCCTCGGCGCCATCGGGATCCTCACCATCGTGCAGAGCGTGCTGCTGCGCCAGTTCGGTGCGCCGTCGCGGGTCGTCGACGCGGTGTTCCCGCAACGGTCGATCCCGCTCGCGGGGCTGTCCTTCCCGGAAGACCGCCTGTGGCTGCTGGGAACCGTCCTCGTGAGCGCGGCTCTGCTGTGGGCTTACTACCGGTGGTCGCTCGTCGGTCTGGCTACGCGTGCCGGGGTCGAGGACGAGGTCGCGCTCGCTCTGTCGCGCTGGTCGCCTGAGAAGCTCGCGGCGCTCAACTGGGCGATCGGCGCCGGCGTCTCGGGGCTGTTCTTCATCCTCGCCAGTCCGATCACCGGGCTGAACCCGGCCAGCGTCGGGCTGCTCGTCGTACCCGGCCTCGCGTCGATGCTCGTGGCGCGCCTGACGTCGGTCGTGTGGGCGGCCGTCGCCGGCATGGTGCTCGGGATGTTCCAGAGCGAGCTCTCCCTCGCCCAGCTGCAGGACTGGTGGCCCCGCAACCTGCCGAGCGGCACCACGGATGCCGTCCCCTTCCTCGTCGTCGTGATCGCCCTGGTGGCCTTGGGGGACCGGCTGCCCACCCGCGGTTCTCTGGTCCTGACCCGGCTGCCGGAGGTCGTGCGGAACGGGCTGCGTCCTCGCACCCTCATCGCGGGAGCGGTCGTGGTCGGTCTGCTCGCGCCGCTGCTCGGCTACGAGCAGCGCACAGCCCTCATCTCCTCCATGGTGTTCAGCGTCCTGGCGCTGAGCTTCGTGGTCCTCGTGGGCCTGGTCGGTCAGGTCTCTCTCGGCCAGGCGGCTATCGCCGGAGTCTCGGCGGTCGCCCTGGGCCGGCTCTTCGACGGGCTCTCCTTCCCCCTGGCCGTACTGGCTTCGGCGGCGGCTGCCGTCGTTGCCGGCGTCATCATGGGGGCTCCAGCGCTTCGCGTTCGCGGTGCGCAGCTCGCGGTCGTCACCCTCGCTGCGGCGGTGGCGGTCGAGGCCTTGCTGCTGCGCAACGCTGCGGCCAACGCGGGAGACCTCAAGCCGCCCAAGCTCTTCGGGCTCGACCTCGCCCTGCAACGCGGCACCGAGCTCGCCCGGCTGCCGTTCGCCTACGCCGTCCTCGTCGTGCTCGTGCTGTGCTGCCTGCTGGTGTCGCGCCTCATCTCCGGGACGACGGGACGTCGCCTGCTCGCTGTGCGGTCGAACGAGCGGGCCGCCGCGTCGGTCGGCATCGACGTGGCGCGCAGCAAGCTGCTGGCGTTCGCGGTCTCCAGCTTCCTCGCCGGCATCGGTGGCGCACTGCTGGCGTACTCGCGTGGCGCGGTGTCGGTCGAGAGCTTCAACTACTTCGCCGGCGTGACCTTCCTGATCTACGCCTTCATCGGCGGGATCGTCAGCGTCAGCGGGGCGCTCGTCGCCGGGTTGCTCGCGCCGTTCGGCCTCATCTACGTCGTCGCCAACGGCATCATCGACCTCGGGAGCTCGTACGCCATCCTCGGCGGCGTCGGGATGATCCTGGCGGCCATCACCACGCCCCAGGGCGCGGCCGGAGCCTGGGGACAGGCCCTGCGCAGGTTGCTGCGGCGCAAGGCCGACGTGGTCGTCGGGCCGACGGTCGCTGCTCCGGCCGATCGGCCCCCGGTGCGCAAGGCGCTCGGTCCTGAGGTGCTGCGACTGACGGGCGTCAACGTCACGTACGGAGGAGTGCACGCCGTTGCCGACGTCTCTCTGGCGATCCGAGCAGGTGAGGTGCACGGACTGATCGGGCCCAACGGAGCCGGCAAGACGAGCACCCTCGATGCCATCACCGGGTTCTGCGCCGCCACGGGATCGGTTGTCGTACAAGGGAAGGACGTCCAGGGCCTGGCACCGCACCGTCGGTTCGCGGCCGGGCTGACGCGCACCTGGCAGTCGACCGAGCTGTTCCTCGACCTCAGCGTCATGGACAACCTGCTCGTCGCTGCGGACGTGCCACAGCCCGGTGACCTCCTGCGCGACATCGTGGGCCGGCCACGGATCACCGGTGACGACGCGCTGTGGGCACTGCGGCTGCTGCAGATCGAACACCTGGCGAACGCCCGTCCGGACACCTTGAGCACCGGTCAGCAGAAGCTGGTCGGCGTGGCTCGCGCGCTCGCTGCCCGGCCCGCGGTGCTGCTCTGCGACGAACCCGCGGCGGGCCTCGACAGCGCCGAGAGCCGGGACCTCGGTCGGCACCTGCGTGCCGTCGCTGACAGCGGTGTCGCCATCGTCCTCATCGAGCACGATCTCTCCTTGGTGCTGGAGATCAGCGACCGCGTCACCGTTCTCGACTTCGGCCGAGTGATCGCGCAGGGGACACCGGCGGAGGTCAGCGGCGATCCGGCGGTGCTCGCGGCCTACGTGGGCGAGAGCCCGGCCCCGGACGAGGAGCACGACCCCGCCATCGTCGCTGGCGCCCTCCTCGCGGGAGGCGCTTCATGACGCTGCTGAGCGCCAGCAAGCTGGACGCCGGCCGCGGGGACGTGGTGGTCGTGCGGGGTCTTGACCTGCAGGTCGAAGCCGGCGAGGTGGTAGCGCTGCTGGGCCCGAACGGCGCCGGGAAGACGACTGTCCTCGAGACCATCAGCGGTGTCCTTCCCTGCCTCGGTGGGCAGCTGACCGTCGGAGACACGGCCTTTCACGGCGTCCGAGCGGCCTCACGACTCGGGGTCAGCTACCTGCGTGAAGGGCGGGCGCTGTTCAGCCAGCTGACGGTCCGGGAGAACCTGCGACTTCGCACGCACTCGCGCAAGAAGGCGGATG
>JAODNB010000288.1 GCA_025464795.1 Frankiales bacterium | reverse complement strand
GGCACGATCGACTTCTGGTTCGTGGCCGACGGGCGGCGGGTGCACAAGACGGTGCACCACTACCTGATGCTGGCGGTAGGCCCCCTGGACCTGTCGGACGAGGACGTCGAGGTCAGCGAGGTCGCCTGGGTTCCCCTCGCGGAGCTGGCCGCCAAGCTCGCCTACGCGGACGAGAGGCGCCTGCTCGAGAAGGTCCCGGACCTGCTCGCCGAGACCGCATGAGCGCACGGCGGCTCCTCGCGATCGCTGGCGCGCTCGCGCTCCTGCCGCTGACGGCCCAGGCCGACCCGACGCCGAGCCCCACCGGCGCAGCTCCGGAGGCCCCGCTGGCGGTGATCATCACGACGCTGCTCCCCCGCGCACCCAAGGAGCACGGACCCGTCCAGGTCAAGGGCGTCATCAAGAACTTCGGCACGACGAAGGTCACCGACATCACCGTGCGGTTGAAGGTCGGCGAGGTGGTGGACCTGCGCGACCAGCTGCACGCCTCGGACACCGATCGCCCGGTGACGTCCGCCCGTACGCGAACGACTCCGGTCCTCACGACCCTGGCGCCAGGCGCGTCCCTCCCCTTCGACATCCGCACCACGACCGACGACCTGGAGCTGCGCAAGCTCGGCGCCTACCCGTTGGACGTGGAGGCCCGCGGCAACGCCGGAGAGGGCGTCCAACCGCTCGGGCTGGCGCCGACGTGGTTGCCGTACTTCCCGGGCGTCAACCCCAACCCGATCCGGATCGCTGTCGTGCTGCCCGTCGTCGATGAGCCCCACCAGGGGGTGGACAGCAGCCTGCGTGACGACGAGCTGGCAGCCCGGCTCGCGCCGGGGGGCCGGCTGTGGGCGATGGTCAACGCGGGGCGAGCCGCGGCCAACCCGGAGTGCGAGCCCGGCGCCCTGGGCCCGAAGTCGTCCTCGGCTCCGCCGATGACGCGGTGCGGCGACGTGCCGGTCACCTTCGCGATCGACCCCGACCTGCTGGTCGCCGCCACCGCGATGTCCAAGCCGTACAAGGTGAAGACGGACAACGGCAAGCTTCGTGACGGTCAGGGCACCGAGGCCGCCAAGAGCTGGCTGTCCTCGATGCGGGAGGCCACCACCACCGACCAGGTGCTGGCGCTGCCCTACGCCGACCCGGACGTCACGGCACTCGCCCGCAGACCGGAGGGCGGAGACGACGTCGCGAACGCCGTCGCGCTCGGGCGCAGCACCATCACCGACCTCCTCGGTGCCAACCCCATCGACTCCGTCGCCTGGCCGCCGGTGGGTCCGGTCAGCCACCCGGCGGCCGACCTGCTCGCCCGCAACGGGGCGAAGGCGCTCGTGCTGGACGAGTCTGCCTACGGCCAGGTCGACGTCGAGCCCCCGACGACACCCAGCTCCCGCAGCGTGTTCACGAGCTCCGCGACAGGGGCCGAGCTGGATGGCCTGGTGGCCGACAGCGACCTGTCCGACCTCGTGACCGGCCCCGATCCCGACAGCCTCGGGCCGCGGCTGGCAGAGCAGCGCTTCCTCGCCGAGACCGCCGTGCTCTCGGCCCAGAAGCCGAGCGCGTTCCGCACCTACGTCATCGCGCCAGAGCGACGCAGCGCCGCGAGCATCCAGGCCCTCACCGCGTCGCTGCGCGACCTGGGCCGGGTCCCGTGGCTGTGCCCAGTCACCCTCACCGCAGTGGCGGCGGGCACGGAGCACTGCGAGGGGCACCTGGACTCCAAGGTCCGGCAACCGGTCGAGCGCGGGACCCCGCGCACCGACGAGGCTGGTCAGCTGTCCGCCTCCTACCTCGCGGGCGTCGCGCGCGACCGCAACGTCATCGAGCAGCTGACGACCTCGGTGTTCAGCGACAGCCAGGACCCTGCGGTGCGCGACCTCGTGGCGAGCACCAAGCTGCGGCTCCGGCAGGCGGTCGCGCGGGCCCAGTCCAGCGCCTGGCGCGAGGACCCCGCGGTCGGGCGACGACGCGCAGAAGACCTGCACCTGGAGGTGAACCGCCTGAGCGACAAGGTCGCTGTGCACGGCGGCAAGGCGCTGCTCACCTCCAGCAAGGGCACCCTGCAGGTGAGCCTGGAGAACACCCTGAACGTCCCCGTCGACGTCCACGTCCAGTTCAGCGATGCCAAGGGCGTGATCCCGACGACGCAGACCGGGCTGGTCAACATCCCACCCGGGCACGCGGTGCAGGCGGGGGTCAAGGTCGAGCCGAAGACCTCGGGCAAGTTCGTCGTCACCGCCCGGATCATCGATCGCAGCGGCACCCCTCTCGGCCCGGCCGCGTGCCAGCCGCCCTTCTGCGCCGAGATCATCGTGAAGTCCACCGCCTTCGGGCGGACGGCCCTCGCCGTCACCTTGGGGGCGGCCGGTGTGCTGTTCGTGGCGGCCGGTGTGCGCATCGTGCGCCGCGCCCTCGCCAGCCGCTCGTGAGCCTGCTCAGCGGTGCCCGCACGATGGCGGTGGGAACCGTCGCGTCGCGGGCGACAGGCTTCCTGCGCACCGCCGTCCTGGCGGCGGCGCTCGGCGTCGGCCCGGTCGCGAACGCCTTCAACGTCGCCAACACCGCCCCCAACATCGTGTACGAGCTGCTGCT
>JAODNB010000286.1 GCA_025464795.1 Frankiales bacterium | reverse complement strand
CGAACGGGGACCTGTTCGTCGCCTTCATGTCGGACGTCGCACCACCCGTTGTCGCCGCCGACCCAGGAGACGAGCTGGGTGAGGCGGTCAGCGGCGTCTCCAAGGTGACCAGCACGACGTTCGTGGGGGCGGGGAACGTGCCGACCGGCGTCCCGCTGCCGGTCGGAGTCGTCGCGAGCGTGGCCACCTTCAGCGGGAACCCGGTCCGGCACCAGCGAGCAGGTTCGTTGCTGGCCGCCGATGTCGACCCCGTCAGCGGTCGCGCGTACGTCGTCTGGGAGGACGCCCGCTTCCGGGTCGCGAACGCGACGGACGCGGCCAATGACGCCGTCCTGTCCTACAGCGACGACGGCCTGACCTGGTCGGCGCCCGTGCGGCTGAACCGCGGTCCGACGGGTGACAACGTCGACCACTACAACCCCTCGGTCGCGGTCCACAAGGACGGCACCGTGGACGTGATCTGGCGGCAGCGGACGGAGAGCGCCTCGGCAGACGTCACGACCTACAGCAAGGACATCGACACCTACTTCGCGCGGTCGCACGACCACGGCCTGACGTTCGGGACACCCCTGAAGGTGGACTTGGCGCCCAGTGACACCCGCTTCGGCGCGTTCTCGCGAGGAGGGCTGTTCCAGGGGGACTACGACCAGGTCGCAACAGCTGGTGACCTGACCTACGTCGTCCGGTCCGAGTCGTACGCGCCCTCGGGGAGCGTGCAGGCGCCAGTCGCCCCGAGCGCCACGACGACCCACCACCAGACGACGTGGGTGGCGGTGATCGGGACAGCGAAGGCGGGCAGCACCGTGGTCCCGCCCTCGAGGACCCCTGTGAAGACGCCGACGCCGACCGCCGTCTCCTCAGGTCTGCCGGCGACGGGTGGCAGCTACGTGCTGGCACTGCTCGCTCTCACGGCGTTGGGGATGAGCCTGGTGCTCCGTCGCGGTCGCACCGGCTAGTCGGCGACCTCGACGGCCAGGGGCGGGGCGTTCAGGGGGCACGACGTCTGAGCTGGTGGGGGAGTGGCAAGCGGGGTCCTGACGAGGAGCGCGGACAGGAACCCGCCTGCGGCGAGAAGGCCTGCGCAGCACCACATCGCGGTCTCGTAGGCAGGTCGCAGCAGCGCCGGGGACGTGTAGCCCGCTCCACTCAACCCGGCGACCAGGGGCAGGACCGCGACGGCGAGCAGGCCGGCCACGCGGGCAACCGCGTTGTTCACGCCGCTCGCGAGCCCGGCGTGGTTGTCGGGCGCAGCGGCCAGCACCGTGGCGGTCAGTGGCGCGACCGTCAGCGACAGGCCGAGCCCGAACAGCAGGACCGGCGCAAGGACATCGGCCGCGTACGAGGACCCGACGTCGAGGCGCGTCAACAGGGCTGCGCCCGCAGCGCACAGGAGCGGGCCCACGGTCATGGGCAGCCGCGGGCCAGTGCGCGTCGCGAGCCCACCGGCGCGCGCCGAGAGCAGGAGCATCAGCACCGTCATCGGGAGCAGCGAGAGCCCGGCCTCGAGCGGCGCGAACCCAACGACGACCTGAAGGCAGAGGACGAGCCAGAAGAAGACCCCGCCGAGCGCTGCGTACACCGCGAAGGTCACGGCATTGGCCGCGCTGAAGAGCCGAGACTGGAAGATGGCGAGCGGCAGCATCGGGGCCTTCGTGGCTCGCTCGCGCAGGACGAAGGCTGCGGCCGCGACGGCCCCGATGGCCAGGGCGGCGACCACCCCGGCGGAGCTGATCCCGCTGTCCTGAGCCGCGATCAGGCCCCTCGTGACGGCGCCCAGCGCGACGGCTCCGAGGACCGCTCCGGCGACGTCGACGTGCTTGGACGCGCTGGGGTCGAGCGACTCGGGCACGTGCCGCGCGGCAGCGGCGACCACGGCCACGGCAAAGGGAAGGTTGATGAGGAAGATCCAGCGCCAGGAAGCGACTTCCACGAGCCATCCACCGGTGAAGGGACCGGCCGCGCCGGCGATTCCGGCCAGCCCTGACCACGCTCCGATCGCTCGCGCCCGGTCCTCGGGACGGAACGAGGACGAGAGGATCGCGAGGCTGCCGGGGGTGAGCAGCGCTCCGCCCACGCCCTGCAGGGCCCGGGCGGCGATGAGGGTGCCGATGTCGGGTGCGATCCCGCACAGCAAAGACGCGGCAGCGAACCAGACCACGCCGATGACGAACACCCGCTTGCGGCCGAACCGGTCACCCAGCGAGCCGCCGAGCAGGATGAGGGACGCGAGGGTCAGCGTGTAGGCGTTGATCGTCCACGTGAGGCCCGAGAGGCCGCTGTCGAGCCCGGCACCGATGTGCGGGAGCGCGACGTTCACGACGGTCCCGTCGACGAAGACCATCGCCGAACCGAGCACGGCGGTGGCGAGGACCCACCGTCCTCGTGCGGTCCCGTACTCCAGCAGGTCGGGCGTCCGGCTCATGGGTCGACGACCTTGATCCACACATCGAGGTAGGGCGCCTTCACCAAGACGGTGTGCTTCGGGTCGGGCACGTCCAGGAGCCGCCCGGTGACCAGCGGCAGGAGCGGTGCGAGGCGGCGGTCCTCCAGGACGCTGTCGACGGCCCCTCGTTCGCCCCCGAGGACGAGGGCGTCGAGCGGTTGTGCCAGCAGGATCCGGACGGCCACCTCGGCCGTGGCCTGGAGGGCCACGGACACCTGGCCCTCGCGGCGCCGCGCGAAGCGCTGCTGCGACCAGCCGCCGGCTGCGTTGCGGCCGTGCACCTGTCGCGAGCCGACCTTCGAGCTGACGAGGGTGCCGTCGACGAACACCCCCGCGGCGTAACCGCCGAGGCGCACGAGCAGCACCCCAACGGTCCGGGGGCGCAGCACGTGCTCGACGAGATCGCCGACCAGAGGCGGAAACGGGACCTCCAGCTCCGCGGTCGCTCCGTCGGCCGCAGTGAGCACCACCCGCTGGTCCTCGTACGCGCTCGTGGTCTCGCCGTGCCGCTCAGCAAAGCCGGCGAGCCAGCGCTCGAGCCGTGCGGGAGGGACGGTGACCCAGCGGCCGCCACCTGCTGCCGGTCGCGAGGTCACCCGGGGGACGTTAGCGTCAACCCATGAGCGAGTCGCGGTTGCTGGCACCTGCGAGAGACGGCCGCTGGGGAGCCGCCCGCTACGCGCTGCGGACGACCAACCCGCCGCCCGGCCGCCCCATCGCCTCCCTGGACGGGTTGACGCGGTGGATCGTCGTCACCCGGGCCGCCGTGCTTCCCATGACCCTGTTCGCGGGGCTGGTGGCCGGCCTGCTCGCCGTACGTGCGGACGGCTTCTCGACCTGGATGCTGCTCCTCGCGATCGTCGGCATCCTGCTGGCGCACACCTCGAACAACCTCATGAACGACCTCGCGGACACCGACGTGGGGCTGGACACCGAGGCGTACCCACGAGCGCTCTACGCGCCCCACCCGATCCTCAGCGGGCTGGTCACGCGCCGGCAGCTGCTGGCGGCGATCGCGGGTTGCGTGCTCGCGGACTTCGTCATCATGGTGGTGCTCGCCAGCCAGCGCGGATGGCCCGTGATCGCCTTTGCCGTCAGCGGTCTCGCGCTGTCGTACGCCTACACCGCGCCGCCGTTGCGGCTCAAGAAGCACGGCCTCGGCGAGCCCGACGTCTTCATCACCTGGGGGCCGCTGATGGTGGCGGGGACGTACTTCTCCGCTGTCGGTCACCTGCCGTGGCAGGTGTGGGTGGCCTCGGTCCCCTACGGGCTGCTCTGCACCACCGTGCTCATGGGCAAGCACATCGACAAGATCCCGTACGACGAGCCGACGGGGACCCGGACGATCCCGGTGATCCTCGGAGAGGACCGCGCCCGGGTCGTGACGATCGGGCTGGTCTTCGGCTTCTACGTCACGGTTGCGGGGGCGGTCGCTGTGCAGGCCCTGCCGTGGCCGTCCCTCGTCGTCCTGGCCTACCTGCCGACGGCCTGGAAGGTGACCGGCGCGCTCCGGTCGCCCAAGCCCGCCGAGCCCCCGGAGGGGTTCCCCGTCTGGCCGCTGTGGTTCGCTGCCATCTGCTTCGTGCACACCTCGCGCGCCGGTGCGCTGCTCGTGCTCGGGCTCGTCGTGTCCGCTGTGCTGAAGGTCGGTCTGCCGCTGTGATCCTGACGCTTCTTGCGACCACGGTGCTGGTCGTCCTCGTGTGCGCCGTCGTTGTCGGTCTCTACGTCGTGCCGTTCGTCCGGACCGTCGACATGGGAGAGCGCCGGGGCTTCAGCACCGCCCGCGTCGGGGCTCTCGCGCTGCTGCTCGCTCTCGCCTCACTGGGCTTCGGCTACCTCGGGATCCACGCGCACGCGCTGCTGATCCCGGCGGCGCTGCTGTCCTGGGCGGGTCCTGCTGTTGTCGCGCTGCTCGCTCCGGGCTCGCGCGGCCTCGGCCGTTCGGGTGCCCACGAGGCCTAGTCCCATCAGGGGACGGTGACGACGCGGTAGGACTCGGCGAGCCGGCCGTCGGGCAGGCCCGCTCGCGTCCCGTTCGCACGTAGCCAGCCGCGGAGCATCCCTTCCAGGTCCTCCATGTGGGCGGTCTGGCTCGCGTGCCGGCGCAGGGCGGCCACCTTCCGGTCGAAGGTGTCGGTGACGTCCACGTAGCGGTTGGCGCCGTCGCCGGCTGACATCACCCAGACGTCGTGGACCGACCAGGCCTCGAGCGCCTCGCCCGTCATGATCGGGGTGAACGGGTTGCGGGCGTCGGGGTAGACCGCGCAGAGCGTGGCCTCGCCCGCCGCGCGGTGGTCCGGGTGAGAGGCGGGGATCCGCTCCCAGTTGATCTCGGGGCTCTGCATCACGAGCCGCTGAGGGCGCACCTGCCGGATCACCCGGCTGATGTCGCGCCGGAGGTCGAACGAGGGGACGAGCTGTCCGTCGGGGTAGCCCAGGAACACGACGTCGTCGACGCCGACCTCCTTCGCGGCCGCGCGCTGCTCTGCCTGCCGGATGCCGCCGATCTGGTCGCGGGGCACGGCGGGGTCGAACCCGCCCGCGTCACCGTCGGTGCAGATGCAGTAGGTCACCGCGACCCCAGCGTCGGTCCAGGTCGCGATGGTGCCCGCAGCACCGAAGTCGACGTCGTCCGGGTGGGCCACGACGACCAGGGCGCGCTCGACGGTCTGCTCTTCGCTCATGGCGGACATCCTGCCTTGTGGGAAGCCTGGGGTGCTCCTCGGGCGTTGTCAGGTGAGAGGATGGTGACCATGAAGAAGCTCGACCCGTCAGAGCTGTACGAGCTCGACCCCGACCGTCCCGACCTGGGCGGTGCGGTGCTCGTCCAGGCCCTCGACGGCTTCATCGACGCCGGCGGTGCGCGCAAGCTCGCCTCCGACCACCTGCTGGAGAAGCTGCCCGGTCGGGTCCTGGCCCGGTTCGACCACGACCAGCTGTTCGACTACCGCGCTCGTCGGCCGATCATGGTGTTCGCCAAGGACCACTGGGACTCCTACGACGCTCCGCTGCTCGCGCTGCACCTGCTCCACGACGAGCAGGGCAAGCCGTTCCTGCTGCTCGCCGGCCCCGAGCCGGACGTGCAGTGGGAGCGCTTCACCGCTGCCGTCGAGCAGCTCTGCACGGTCCTCGGTGTGAAGCGGAGCATCGGCCTCAACGCGATCCCCATGGGGCTCCCGCACACCCGTCCGGTCGGCGTCATCGCGCACGGCGTCCCGCACGAGCTCGTCGAGGGCTACGAGCCCTGGGTCGAGACCGTCCACGTGCCGGCCTCTGCAGGGCACCTGCTGGAGTACCGGCTGGGCGAGGCCGGCTTCGAGGCCATGGGCTTCGCCGTGCACGTCCCGCACTACGTGTCGCAGTCGGCCTACCCGGCCGCAGCGGCGCAGCTGGTGCGAGAGGTGGCCAAGGCCGGGTCGCTGCAGCTTCCGGTCGACGCTCTCGACGAGGCAGCCGTCGCCACCCGCGTCTCGCTGGACGAGCAGGTCGCCGGCGCACCCGAGGTCGCCGAGGTCGTGAAGCAGCTCGAGGAGCAGTACGACGCCTTCGTCAGCGGTCGCGGACGGTCGCTGCTCGACGAGTCGGAGCTGCCCACGGCGGACGAGCTCGGTGCGGAGCTCGAGCGGTTCCTGTCGGAGCAGCCCCGCCCCGAGTAGCCGTCCACAGGGCCGGGCGCTGTAGGTCGCGGAAACTAGGATGGGACCGATGCTCTTCGACACCGATGGACCCGCGGTCCTCGCGCCCCGCTCCGAGCGGTTGCTCGAGGGGTTGAACCCGCAGCAACGCCAGGCGGTGGTGGCCGAGGGCACTCCGCTGCTCGTCGTCGCCGGCGCGGGATCGGGCAAGACGAAGGTCCTCACGACGCGGATCGCCTACCTGCTGGCGGCCCGGGACGTGCAGCCCGGTGAGGTGCTGGCCATCACCTTCACCAACAAGGCCGCGGGAGAGATGAAGGAGCGGGTCGCCCTGCTCTTCGGCGGCCGGGCACGGGCGATGTGGGTCAGCACCTTCCACTCGGCCTGCGTCCGGATCCTGCGGGCCGAGGCCAAGAAGCTCGGCTTCACGACGACCTTCAGCATCTACGACTCGGCCGACAGCCAGCGGCTCATGACGCTGGTGTGCCGGGACCTCGACCTGGACCCGAAGCGCTATCCGGCGCGCGCGATGTCCAACCAGATCAGCGATCTGAAGAACGAGCTCATCGACTGGGAGAGCGCCGCCGCCAAGGCCGAGAACCACCACGAGGAGCAGCGCGCCGAGGTCTACAAGCTCTACCAGCAGCGCCTTCGCGAGGCGAACGCCATGGACTTCGACGACCTCATCATGACGACGGTCGAGCTGCTGCAGGCCTTCCCCGACACCGCGGAGCACTACCGCCGCAGGTTCCGCCACGTCCTGGTCGACGAGTACCAGGACACCAACCACGCGCAGTACACGCTGGTGAAGGAGCTGACCCAGCCGGTTGGCGACCTGCCGGCCGCGGAGCTCTGCGTCGTCGGTGACGCGGACCAGTCCATCTACGCGTTCCGCGGCGCAGACATCCGCAACATCATGGACTTCGAGCTCGACTACCCGAACGCCAACGTGGTGATGCTCGAGCAGAACTACCGCTCCACGCAGCGCATCCTCACGGCCGCGAACTCGGTGATCGCGAAGAACGAGGGGCGCAAGGAGAAGCGGCTCTGGACCGATGCGGGCGACGGCGACCTGATCGTCGGCTACGTCGCGGACAACGAGCACGACGAGGCGGCGTTCGTCGCCGAGGAGGTCGACAAGCTGGTCGACTCCGGTGCGCAGCCGAGCCAGGTGGCCGTGTTCTACCGGA
>JAODNB010000285.1 GCA_025464795.1 Frankiales bacterium | reverse complement strand
ACTACCTCGCAACCGCGCTCACGGCCGGTGGCGAGCCGCTGTCACGCGATCGCCTGCTCGCCGGCGCCAAGGCGCTCGGCACGTCTTTCGCACCAGCCGACACCTACATCGTCCACCAGCCGAACGGATTCGGGGCTGGAGCAGTGGGCATCCGTCGAGGCAGGTTCGACGATGGCTGCGCGTGCTTCCGCTACTCCACCGGACCGAAGCGGATCGGCTGACCGTCACCAGCCCTGGAGGACGGGCCTGGGCGGTACGTCGGCGTTGTGGCCGGTGCGGAGGGTCCAGCGCAGGGTGCCGTCGGCGAGTCGGCTGAGGTGTACGACGGTGTGCTTGGCTTGGTGGTGGTGCTTGCACTCGGTGACGCCGTTGCGGATGCAGGTCGCGCCGTGGGGCCAGGGGTCGAGGTGGTCGCTGTCGCAGTAGCGGGCGAGGCGGCGGCATCCAGGGAACCGGCAGGTCTGGCGAGTTCTATGTAGTGACGCAACACCTTCAAATCGAAGGAGTTGTCGTGAGGAAGATCAGCAGGCCCGACCTGCCGCGTGAGCATGAGCGCCGGTTCTGGCAAGGCATCCGAGCAGGGCTGGGCGTCGACGAGGCTGCGGAGGCAGCCGGCGGGTCGCGAAGCTGGGCTCGGAGGGTGTTCGTTCATGCTGGGGGCGTGAACCCGACGACGGTTGAGCCATTGGGCCAGAGATATCTCCGTCTCGAGGAACGTGAAGAGATCATGCGCCTGCAGGCCGCGGGGCTGGGAATCCGGGCCATTGCCCGCGAGCTCGGGCGCGCCCCTTCCACGATCAGTCGTGAGCTCAAACGAGCCGTTGGATACCGGGGATATCGCGCGGCAATGGCCCAGACGCACGCCGATCGTGGTCGGCGTGGGCCGCGGCGAGCGAAGTTAGCGACGAACCTGCGCATGCGAGGGGAAGTCCAGACTCGGCTCAAGCGTCACGAGAGCCCCGAGCAGATCGCTGGCAGACTCAAACTCGACTTCCCCGACGAACCGGAGATGTGGGTGTCGGCCGAGACGATCTACCAGTCTCTCTACGTCCAGGCCCGCGGCGGCCTGAGTCGTGAACTGACGACCTATCTACGCACAGGTCGATACATGCGTAAGCCACGTCGGACCCCGGGGCAGCGACGCACCCGGATCCCGGACATGGTCATGATCAGCGAACGGCCACCAGAAATCGAAGATCGAGCCGTACCAGGTCATTGGGAGGGCGACCTGATCATGGGCTCGAAGACCTCTGACAGTTCCGTGGGAACGCTGGTCGAGCGGACGACCGGCTTCGTGATGCTGCTGCACCTGCCCAATGGACACAGCACTCTCGAGGTCCAGCAGGCCCTCGTCGCGAAGATGCTGACCCTCGAGGAACACCTTCGTCGATCGTTGACGTGGGATCAAGGTCGAGAGATGACCAACCATCGAGCGATAACGCAAGCAATCGGCCTGGACATCTACTTCTGTGATCCGCATTCCCCCTGGCAACGAGGAACCAACGAGAACACCAACGGTCTACTGCGCCAGTACCTGCCCAAGGGCAGCGACCTGTCCGTCTACGGCCCTGGCCTGCTCGACAACATCGCGGCCGAGCTCAACGCCCGACCACGCAAGCGACACGGCTACCGAACCCCCGCAGAGCTTCTCGACGAGATACTGACCAAGTCCGCTACGAACCAGGGTGTTGCGTGACTGCTTAGATTCCGCCAGACCTGCCGGTTCCCAGGATGCCGCCGCCTCGCCCGCTACTGCGACAACGACCACCTCGACCCCTGGCCACACGGCCCGACCTGCATCCGCAACGGCGCCTGCGAGTGCAAGCACCACCACCAAGCCAAGCACGCCATCTTCCACCTCGACCGCCTCCAAGACGGCACCCTGCGCTGGACCCTCCGCACTGGCCACTACGCCGACGTACCACCACGCCCCGTCCTCCAAGGCTGGTGACCCAGCCCGACGAACCCTCGTCTGCGACGCGCCTTCAGGGGAACCGACCCCGGAAAGCGCGCGTCTCATGGGCATGACCCGCCGGTTGCAGCTCCTGGTCCCCTTGGCACTGGTCGTCGCGTGTGGGTCGCAGAACGCCAACCCCGCCGTGCTGCACCTCGCGGAGGGCGGCACCGCGAAGAGCGCGGCGGTCGCTCCAGCCACCTCCGGCAGCTCCGCCAGCAGCGCGGGCGGCGACTACGAGTTGACGGGGACGCTGCCGAGCGGCACGCCGGACGACGCGGCTGCCTGGACCCTGTCGGGGGGACGATCGGACACGCGGGCGTTGAAGCAGGCGCTGCACACCACGGCACTCGACGTCGCAACCACGGCCGGCAAGTCCTGGTCCTGGTCGCCCTGCAGCCAGGACGCTGCTGTCTCCTCGGACGGCGCTGTATCCGGCTGCGCCGTTGCCGTACCAGCCGGCAGTCCGGTGTCAGCGGGCTCCGGGTCGACCAGCTCCGGGTCGAGCAGCTCCGGGTCGGGTAGCGCGCCAGCGCCCATCCAGCCCTCCTACAGCCCGCCCCCGACTCCCCCAGACGTCCCCGAGGCGACCGTCCGGAAGGCCGTCGCGCCGGTCTTCGGGGCCCTCGGGATCTCGTTGGACGACGTGACCTTCGAGACCGGCCCGTACGGCGGTTCGGGCTCGTTCGACCCGACGGTCGGCGGCCTCCAGGTCGTCGGCCTCACCACCCGGGTGGACGTCGACAACAGGGGCCGGATCTCCTCCGCCTCCGGTTGGCTCGGCACGCCGGACGAGGCGGACCTGTATCCGCTGATCACCGCCAAGGCGGCCTTCGACGCCATCCCCATCGCACCTCGGATGATGGCCTTGTGCCCGGTCGGTCCGGACGGCAAGGGGTGCGTGGAGCCCCAGCCTCAGAAGGTCACGAGCGCGCACCTGGGTCTGCTGGCTCAGCCTCTTCAAGCCCGGGGCACGATCCTCGTACCCGCCTGGCTGTTCGAGGTGTCGGGCGCTGCCCAGCCGGTCGCGCAGCTCGCCGTCCAGGGCAAGTACCTCGGAGCGCCCGCGCGGGAGCCGGTCCCGCCGGCGTCTACCGACCCGGTGCCGCCCACGACCACTGCGGTGCCGATCGACGCCGCCTACAAGGGGGCCACGCCGAACGAGGTCGTCGTGCAGTACGGCGACTCAGGGAGCTGCCCGCACACGGGCGTGACGCACAACGTGAAGGAGGACGCGACCTCGGTCCACGTCGTCCTGCAGGCGGATGCGAGGAAGCCGATGACGATGTGCACCGACGACTACCACCCGGTGAAGGTGACGATCGAGCTGCAGGCGCCGCTCGGCGACCGCACGGTCGTCGACGGCAGCGGCGGGAAGCCCGTGCCCGTGGGCTAGTGGAAGGACTCTCCGCACGCGCACGAGCCGCCGGCGTTCGGGTTGTCGATCGTGAAGCCCTGCTTCTCGATGGTGTCGACGAAGTCGATCGTGGCGCCCATCAGGTAGGGGACGCTCATGCGGTCGGTGACCACCTTGACGCCAGTGCCGTACTCCTGCGTGACGTCACCGTCGAGGGAGCGCTCGTCGAAGAACAGCTGGTAGCGCAGGCCACTGCACCCTCCGGGCTGCACGGCCACGCGGAGCGCGAGGTCGTCACGGCCCTCCTGAGCGAGCAGCGAGGCGACCTTCTCTGCGGCCGGGTCTGTGAGGATCACGCCGGTAGCGGTCTCGGTCGTCGCGTCGGTGGTCTCAGTCATGGGTGCCTCTCCAGACAGGTACGGGGTCCATCCGGCTCAACACGCTGGGTGCTGGCCCTGTTCCCTTGTCACAGTGTGCCTGGACCATTGTCACACGCCCCACTCGCGGGCGACACCTCCCGCGAGCGTGGCGAGCGCCTCAGCGGGAGCGTCCAGCGCGCGTTCCGAACCGACGAGGTCCACCAGGCTGTACGCCGCGTCGACACCGTGAGCCGCGCGCTGCCGGTCCCCCACCTCCGTCCGGCCGGCGAGCACCACGCACGGCACACCCGCTCCTTGCGCCATCCGCGCGATCCCCCCGACGACCTTGCCCCGCAAGGACTGGGCGTCGTAGCAGCCCTCCCCCGTCAGCACGAGGTCCTGCCCCTCTGCGGTGAGACCGGCCGCGGAGATGACGAGGTCCACCCCAGGTGCCCGCCGGCCGCCGAGGGCCAGCACCGCGAAGCCGAGACCCCCCGCCGCGCCGGCGCCAGGAAGGTCTCTGGCGGTCGTCCCGAGGTGCTCCTCCAGCAGGTCCGCCCAGTGACCGAGGGCCTTGTCCAGCGGCTCGAGCTGCTCGGCGGTCGCTCCCTTCTGCGGCCCGAACACGTAGGTCGCGCCATCAGGTCCCAGGAGCGGGTTGTCGACGTCGGTCGCAGCGACCAGGTCGACGGCCAGGGGCTGGCCGGACAGCCGAGCTGCCTGCGCGAGCGGCAGCCCGCCGGGGTCCAGGCGGCTGCCGTCTGCAGCCTCTCTGCGGATGCCCAAGGCAGCGAGCATCCCCGCCCCGCCGTCGTTCGTCGCCGACCCACCGAGTCCGAGCACCACCGTGGTCGCTCCCTGCTCGACGGCGGCCCGGACCAGCTGCCCCACCCCGTAGGTCGTCGTCGTCGTGGGGTCGCGGAGGTCCGTCAGGTGGAGCCCGGCCGCCTGCGCCGACTCGACGTAGGCCGTGCTGCCATGCAGCTTCCACGCCGCCTCGACGGGCTCAGCCGTCGGCCCCTCGACCGTGAGCAGGTGCGACTCGCCCGGCATCACGTCCAGGAAGCCAGGACCGCCGTCCGACATCGGCTGGAGCGTGAGCTGGTCGTCCGGCCGCACCGCGCGCCAGCCCCGCGCGATCGCCTGGGCGGCCTCCGGTGCGCTCAGCGTCCCACCGAACGAGTCCGGGGCGATCAGCACGCGCATGCCGCCGATCCTCCCCCAGCAGGAAGCAACGGGGTCGTGATGGGGTTATCGTCTGTACGACGACAAGAGGAGCACCCCGTGACCGAGCTCATGCCCGGCGTCGAGCACAGCCCCCTCGCCCTGCTCATGCTGGGCAAGCAGTCCGACCGCGACAGCGAGCGCGGCGTCGACTGCCCGGGGGAGCTGCCGCCCGCGAGTGACCCCTCGCTGGTGCAACGCGCACGCGACGCGAAGGCCGCCCTCGGCAAGGACCTGTTCGTCCTGGGTCACCACTACCAGCGCGACGAGGTCATCGCCTTCGCGGACGTCACGGGTGACAGCTTCCGCCTCGCCCAGCAGGCGGCGGCGCGGCCGGAGGCCCCGTACATCGTCTTCGCCGGTGTGCACTTCATGGCCGAGTCCGCCGACATCCTCACCGGGCCCGACCAGGCGGTCGTCCTGCCCGACCTGGCCGCGGGCTGCTCCATGGCCGACATGGCCAGCTTCGAGCAGATCGAGTCCTGTTGGGACGCCCTGACCGACGTGGGTGTCGCGGACGTCACTGTGCCCGTGAGCTACATGAACAGCACCGCCGCCATCAAGGGCTTCACCGGTCGCCACGGCGGCACCATCTGCACGAGCTCCAACGCGAAGCGAGCCCTGTCGTGGGCTTTCGCGAAGGGCGAGAAGGTCCTGTTCACCCCGGACCAGCACCTGGGCCGCAACACCGCCGTCCGCGAGCTGGGTCTCAGCCTCGACGACTGCGCGGTCTACAACCCGCGCAAGCCCATGGGCGGGCTCACCGAGGAGCAG
>JAODNB010000282.1 GCA_025464795.1 Frankiales bacterium | reverse complement strand
GGTCACGCCTTCTTCTTGAAGTTCTCGATGGTCGCGACGATCTCCGGAGAGGAGAACGACTCGGTCTCGGCAGAGATCGCGAACGGGAGGACCATCAGCGCCGCGTGCTGCAGGTGCAGGTTGAGGGAGCGCTTGGTCTCCTGGAGGGCCTGCGCCGGCTGCGCGCAGAGCTTGCGCGCGAGGGTCATGGCCTCCTCCATCAGGTCCGCAGCAGGAACAACGCGGTTGGCGAGGCCAAGGTCCACCGCGGTCTGCGCGGGGATGCGCTCACCGGTGAACAGGTACTCCTTGGCCTTGAGCATGCTCATCATGAACGGCCACGTCACGACGCCGCCGTCACCGGCGACCAGGCCGATGTTGACGTGCGTGTCGGCGAGGAAGGCGTTGTCCGCCATGAGGACCAGGTCGCAGGCGACGGCGAGGCTGCAGCCGAGGCCGACGGCCGGGCCGTTGACGGCGGCGATCACGGGGACGTGGCAGCCGAGGATGTGGTCCACCAGGAGCCGAGCCGTGCGCATCCCCGCACGGCGGTAGGGGACGTCCTCGAAGTTCTTCACGAAGCCGGGGATGTTGCCGCCCGCGGAGAAGGCGCGACCGGCGCCGGTGAGGACCACGGCGCGGACCTCCTCGTCGCGCATGATCTTGGGCCAGACGTCGACCAGAGCCTCGTGCAGCGGGTCCGTCATCGCGTTGAGCTTCTCGGGGTCGTTCAGCGTGATGATGCGGATCGGGCCCTCCGCTTCCACCTTGAGGATGGGATCTAGTCCGTACACCTGAGAGCTCCTGTCGTCGCCTGTCGAGATAACAAGGTGTATCGTATAACGGATACGACAGGGAGGTACGCATGGCTGCTGAGCCGTTCCGCATGACCGTCGAGGCGGGCAAGGTTCGCGAGTTCGCGCTGGCGACCCGCTCCTCCGACCCCGACCACCTCGGCCCGCAGCCGGTCTCCCCTGCGACCTTCCTGCAGTCCTGCAGCTGGTGGCAGACCCCGGAGAGCTCGGTCTGGTACGGGATCGCCCGCGACTACTCGCGCCTGCTCCACGGCTCGCAGGAGATGGAGTTCTTCGGCGAGCCCCCGTCGGCCGGCACCGAGCTCGAAGGCGTCATGCGCGTCGACAAGACGTACGAGAAGGCCGGCAAGAAAGGCGGGAACATGACCTTCACCGAGGTCGTCATCGAGTTCCGCGACGTCGAGTCCGGGCGCCTCGTCGCCACCAGCCGCAACACCAGCATCGAGACCAGCAAGGCGGTGGAGGGATGAGCCCCGCGCCCTGGAAGTCCTCCGGCTCGGCCGTCCCGACCGGTGACGTCTCGACGGTCCCCACCCGCGTGAAGTGGGACGACGTCACCGTCGGCCTTGCCGCCGAGCCGTTCGTCGCTCCCCCGCTGACCATCACCGACTTCGTCCGCTACCAGGGCGCCTCCGGGGACATGAACCCGATCCACCACGACACCGAGTTCGCGAAGGCGTCGGGCTACCCGACGCCGTTCGCCGTGGGCATGCTCCAGGCCGGTGTGCTCGGCACCTACCTGACCGACTGGTTCGGCGCTCGCAGCGTGCGCAAGTACGGCGTCCAGTTCCGCGAGCAGGCCTGGCCCGGCGACGTGCTGACCTACTCCGGCACCGTGCTCGCCGTCCGCGAGGAGGGCGACGAGCGCCTCGTCGACGTCGAGCTCCTCGCGATCCGCCAGACGGGTGGCACCCACCTCAAGGGCTGGGCAACCGTCTCCCTCTAGCTCTTCTCAACAGAAAGGGTGGGCTCTGTGGCGCACCTGCAGGTCCTCGCGACACACCAGCCCTGCTGGGGAAGCGACGCGCGACGCGTGGTCGGCTACGACGAGGACGCGCTGACGCTCGCCGTTGCCGCGGGCCGTGCCGTCGTCGAGCACGCCCCCGACGCCGTGACGTCGGTGGTGCTCGTCACCCGGGACCTCCCCGGTCTCGAGGGCGGTACGGAAGCCATCCTGCTGGCCGGCCTCGGACTGCCCAGCAGCACCCGCTGCTCCGTCGTCCTCGGCGGGGCTCCGGCGGCCCTCGACGCGATCAGCACGGGCGCCCCCGGGACCCTCGTGATCACCGCCGACGTGGAGCCGGCCGCCGGTGCGGGAGCTGCGCTGCTGGGCACCTCCGGAGCCGAGCTCGGCGCCGTCGGGCGGTCCGAGGGAAGCCTGCCGCTGAAGGTCCGCAACACGTCCGGAGGGACGTTCGACTACGACGACCCCCGGCTGCAGCGCGTCCGTGGGACCAACGCTGCGCTCGACCGCCTCGCGCTGGACGACAAGCCGATCGCGGTCGCCGGCCTCGGAGCCAAGGACGCGGCCTCCCTGGTGCAGGGCAGCCCCGCGGCCCTGCCGACCACAGGAGCGAGCAGCGTCGTGTTCGCCCTCGCCGACGCCCTCGAGCGCTCCGCCGCCGGGTTGGTCACCGCCGTCGAGCAGGCCACGGCGTGCGTGGCGCGGCTGGCGTCCGGCAGCACGGCCGTCCTGCGCTCGGCGCGCGCGGCCCGACCGTTCCCGAAGACCCAGCTCGGTGCGGACGCGAGCATCGCGATCAGCCTCCCCGCGTACGAGCGGGCGTTCGACAGCAAGCTCGGTCTGCAGGCCGGCCAGTGCGCTACTTGCGGCACGCTCGCCCTGCCACCCCGGCACCGCTGCATCGAGTGCGGCTCCGAGGACCCGCACCCGCTCACCCCGCTCCCCCGCGACGGCGTGGTCTACACCGCCGTCAGCGTGCACGTCCCCGTACCCGGCCTGAGGACCCCGTACGACCTGGCGATCGTCGAGCTGGGCGACACCGGAGTACGGCTCCTCACCCCCGTCACCGGCGGTGAGCCCGCCACGACGGCGATCGGCGACGCAGGCACCCTGGTGCTGCGCCGCCTGGCTGTGCGCCATGGCATCCCCGACTACGGGTACGCCTTCGAGCCGACCGAAGGAGCAACCCCGTGAGACGCGTCGCCATCGTCGGTGCCGGCATGACGCCGTTCGCCGAGCACTTCCACCTGGGCATCAAGGACCTGCTGCCCATGGCGGTCTCCGAGGCCGTCGCACACGTCGACAAGGGCTTCGACCGCAAGGACATCCAGGCGGCCTGGTTCGGGGAGCTCGTGTCCACCGACGGCTTCGCGGCCGGCGTGATGGCCGACAGCTGCGGGCTGCTCGACATCCCGGTGACCCGTATCGAGAACGCGTGTGCCACCGGCAACGACACGTTGCGCAACGCCTTCTACGCCGTCTCCAGCGGTCACGTCGACGTCGCGCTGGTCGTCGGTGGGGACAAGGTCCGCGAGACCTCGTCGCGCGCGACCTTCTGGGAGTGGATGTCGATGACCCGCGACCAGGCGTGGGACTACCCCCTCGGCCTCGTGGCACCAGCGAACTTCGCCCTGCACGCCCAGCGCTACCTCCACGAGTCCGGTGCGACCCGCGAGCACATGGCGATGGTCGCCGTGAAGAACCACAAGAACGCGGTGCCCAACCCGAAGGCGCAGCTGCGCTTCGAGATCAGCATCGAGAAGGTGCTGGCCGCGCCGCCGGTCGTCACGCCCTTCGGGTTGCTCGACTGCACGCCGCAGAGCGACGGCGCCGCGGCGCTGATCATCGTCGCCGAGCACCTGGCCGAGAAGTACACCGACAAGCCGATCTGGGTACGCGGGGTGGGTCTCGGCGTCGACCGCGTGATGCACCAGCACAAGCAGGACATGACGACGTTCCCGGCGACCGTGCGAGCTGCCAAGGCGGCGTACGCCATGGCCGGTGTCGGGCCGGGCGACATCGACGTGGCGGAGGTGCACGACTGCTTCACCGCCGTCGAGATGATCTCCTACGAGGACCTCGGCTTCGTCGACCGCTTCGGTGCCGCCAAGGCTCTTGAGGCCGGCGAGACGAGCATCGGCGGCCGGATCCCGGTGAACCCCAGTGGTGGTCTGAAGGCGAAGGGGCACCCGCCGGGCGCCACCGGCATCGCGCAGTGCGTCGAGATCGTCGAGCAGCTGCGCGGCGTGGCGTCGAACCAGGTCGACGGTGCCCGAACGGGCATGGCGCACAACATCGGCGGCCCGACCGCGGTGTCCGCCGTGACCATCCTCTCGACGGACGTCAGCTGATCGAGCCCGACGTCGACAGCGTCCTGCTCGAGGTCGGGCAGGACGGTGTCGCCGTCTTCACGCTCAACCGCCCGGAGCGGCGCAACGGCTGGAACCCGAGCATGGAGGCGCGCTACCACCAGCTGCTCGACGAGGCCGACGCCGACCCCCGGGTCCGCGTCGGCATCCTCACCGGTGCCGGCGCGTCGTTCTGCCCGGGCGTAGACACCGGCCGGCTCACCGCGATCGCCGGCCAGCCCATGAACCAGCAGGGACGCCGGACCCCGGCCCGGCCCTGGGCGTTCCGCAAGCCGCTCATCGCCGCCATCAACGGCGGTTGCGCGGGCATGGGGCTGGTCCAGGCGATGTACTGCGACCTCCGCTTCGCCGCCCGTGGTGCCAAGCTCACCACGGCCTTCTCCCGCCGCGGCCTTGCGGCCGAGTTCGGTGCGAGCTGGCTGCTCCCTCGGCTCGTGGGCGTCGAGAACGCGCTGGACCTCATGCTGTCGGGACGGGTGGTCGACGCGGACGAGGCCCATCGTCTCGGGCTCGTGAGCCGCGTCGTCGAGCCCGACGAGCTGCTGCCCGCTGCCCGGTCCTACGCCGCCGACATGGCCGCCCACTGCTCTCCGCTGTCGCTCGCTCTCATCAGGGCCCAGCTGCACGACGACCTGCAGAGCGACTTCGGCAGCTCCCTGCAGAGGACGTACAAGGCGATGGGCTACGCCGCCACCGCGCCGGACTTCCGCGAGGGCGTCGACAGCTACCTGGAGAAGCGACCGGCTGCGTTCCCGCCACTGGCGGACGACTTCGACCCGAGGGCCGTCACCGGCGGCGAGGCCGGGGAGCTCAGCTTCGACCCAGGGACTGCTTGAGCTCCCGCTTCAGCACCTTCATCGTCGGGGTGCGCGGCAGCTGGTCCACCACGGCAAGCTGCTCCGGTGACTTGCGCAGGCTCAGGCCCTGCGCTCGGCAGTGCTCGACGAGATCCTGCAAGGAAGGCGCTCGCTCACCGGGAGCCACCTCGATCACCGCGCACACCCGCTCCCCGCGCTCGTTGTCGGGAAGCCCGATGACCGCCACCGCGCCGACGGCCGGATGGCTCTGCAGGACCTCCTCCACCTCCTGCGGGCTGATGTTCTCGCCCTTGCGGATGATGATGTCCTTGGCCCGTCCCGTGAGACGCAGGTAGCCGTCCTCGCGCAGCCGCCCGATGTCGCCCGTTCGGAAGAACCCCTGCTCGTCGAAGGCCTCCTTGGTCGCAGCGGGGTCGGTGTATCCCGTGAAGACCAGCGGGCCGCGCACCCAGATCTCGCCCTCGGGCACCTCGTTGCCGAGCTCGTCGCGAAAGCTCAGCTCGATGCCGTCGACCGGCCGCCCCTCGGTGTTCGCGAGCTGCTCGTCGGTGTCGCTCGGCGATCCCGTGGTGATCATCGGCACCTCGGTCATGCCATAGCCCTGCAGGACCTGGAGCCCCATCTCGCGGCGGACGTCCCAGAAGATCTGCGAGGGCATGGGCGCTCCCCCACCGGCCAGGTAGCGGACCGTCGGGAGCACGGGCGTCGACGGGTTCTTGCGCTGCTCAGCCAGGAAGGCTTGGTAGAAGGCGGTGCCGGAACCCGACGCGGTGATCCCGTACTGGTTGTGCAGCTCGACTGCCTGTGCGGGGACGAACGACTCGAGCAGCAGCAGCTGCATCCCGGCCAGCAGCGACATCGTGAGGTAGTCCGCACCGCCGATGTGTGCGTAGGGGAAGGGGATGCAGCCGATGTCGTCCTGCGTGAGCTCGTAGGGGCCGACCGTCGCGCGACCTGCGGCCAGCAGCGAGGCGTCGCTGTGCTGCACGCCCTTGGGCAGCGACGTCGTCCCCGACGTGGAGTACAGCCACCGCACCTCGTCAGCATCGGAGGGCGGTGGCGGCAAGGTCGCGGGAGCGCCCGTCGGCAGGCCGTCTCGGGGCATGACCAGGACGTCGAGACTCCCTGCGGTTGCGGCTATCTCGTGGGCGATCCGCCCGTAGTCGGTGTCCCGCCACACCCCGGGTACGACCAGCAGCTTCGAGCCCGACTGGCGCACCAGGGCCTCGACCTCGCGCTGGCCGTAGATCGGGATGATCGGGTTCTGCCGAGCCCCGAGCCGGGCGAGCGCCACCGAGAGCACGACGGTCTCGGTCCAGGTCGGGAGCTGCCACGAGACGGTGTCGCCAGGCCCGATGCCGAGCGCCAGCAGACCCGCGGCCGTCCGCTCGGCTGCCGAAGCGAAACCCGCGTAGGTGTAGGACCGACCCGAGTCGTCGAACAGGTAGCGCCGGTCGCCGTGCTCGCGGGCCCGCTGGGAGACGAGCTCCCAGAGGGTCAGGCTGCCTTCTCGAGGATGTGCACGCCGCAGGCCGAACCGATGCCGATGACGTGCGCCAGGCCCACCTTGGCGCCTGCGATCTGGCGGTCGCCGGCCTCACCACGGAGGTGGTGGCAGACCTCCCAGATGTTCGCGATGCCGGTGGC
>JAODNB010000127.1 GCA_025464795.1 Frankiales bacterium | reverse complement strand
GACGGAGATCGCGGTGAGGGACCGCACGCGCGAGGGGTGTCGGGTGCCGACCTGCCAGGCCGTCGCAGCCCCCCAGTCGTGCCCGACCACGTGCGCACGTTCGATGCCGAGGGCGTCGAGCAGTCCGACCGCGTCCTGGGCGAGCAGGGGTACGCGGTAGTCCTCGACGGCACTGGGCCGCGCACCGGGGGAGTAGCCCCGCTGGTTTGGCGCGATGACCCGGAACTCTGCGAGCCACGGGCGCACGGAGCGCCAGCAGTGGCGGCTCTGCGGGAAGCCGTGCAGCAAGAGCACGGCGGGGGCGTCCTGCGGGCCCTCCACCAGGACGTCGAACACGAGGTCTACCGCGCGTACCTGCACGGTCCGACCCTAGGCTGCAGCCATGACCGATGCGCTGCGCCAGGCCCTGCTGGACGTCCTGCCGGCCGCTCAGGCCGATCTCGAGGCGCTGGTGCGGATCCCCTCGATCTCCTCCGACGAAGCGCACGTGGCGGACGTCAGGCGGGCGGTCGAGTCGGTGGCTGACCTGGCCCGTGGCGCAGGCGCGCAGCAGGTCGATGTCGTGTCGGCTGACGGACATCCGGCAGTGATCGCGACCTGGCCCGCGCCGGAGGGCGCTCCCACGGTGCTGCTCTACGCCCACGCCGACGTGCAGCCGACCGGACCGGTCGAGGAGTGGACCAACGAGCCCTTCGAGCCGACGCTTCGGGACGGCAGGCTCTACGGCCGTGGCTGCGCCGACGACAAGGCCGGCGTCGCGATGCACCTCGCCGTCCTGCGTGCCTTCGGGGGCAAGCCGCCCGTGGGCGTGGTGCTGTTCATCGAGGGCGAGGAGGAGATCGGCTCGCCCACGCTGACGCGGTTGCTGGCCGAGCACCACGACCGGCTGCGTGCCGACGTCATCGTCATCGCCGACTCCGCGAACGCCGCCGTCGACGTGCCTGCCTTCACGACCAGCCTGCGCGGCCTCGTCGACCTCTACGTCGAGGTGAAGCTGCTGGAGCGCCCGCTCCACTCCGGGGTCTGGGGTGGCCCGGCGGGCGACGCGCTCACGGGGCTGTGCCGACTGCTGGCCACCCTTCATGACGAGCAGGGCACCGTCGCCGTTCCGGGCCTTCACATCGGCGAGTCGCCCGCGCCGGACATCTCTGAGGAGGCCTATCGCGAGGACACCGCGATGGTCCCCACCGGACAGCTCCTCGGCTGCGGCACGATCCCGGACCGGCTGTGGTTCCGACCCGCTGTGGCTGTCACCGGGATCGACGCGCCCTCCACCGCTCAGGCCTCGAACGTCCTGCTCCCCCGAGCCCGCGCAAAGGTGAGCCTGCGGATCGCACCCGGTGACGAGGCGGGCTCAGCGATGAAGGCGCTGACCCAGCACCTGCAGGACAACGCGCCGTGGGGCGCCGAGGTGACGGTGACCGAGGGCAGCGCGGGTGAGCCGTTCGCACTGGAGACGACGGGCAACGTCTACGACCTCGCTCGCAGGGTCTTCGCCGAGGCGTACGGCAACCGAGCCGAGGAGACCGGCATCGGCGGCTCCATCCCCTTCATCGCCGAGTTCGCCCGGGCCTACCCCGGTGCGACCGTGCTCGTCACGGGAGTCGGGGACCCCGCCTCGCGCTGGCACGGGATCGACGAGAGCCTGCACCTGGGGATGTGGGAGAAGGCCTGCACCGCCGAGCTCCTGCTGCTGCATGGCCTCGCCCCGGAGTAGATCGCAGAAACTCTTTGCAAAGAGATTTTGCAGTTGTACGTTAGGTCGGTGGAAACGACCCGTCACCTGCTGACCCCTGAGAGCCTGAAGGTCCTGGCGCACCCGCTCCGGGTGAAGCTGCTGGGCGAGCTGCGCCTCGCCGGTCCGGCGACGGCGACACAGCTGGCCGCGAAGATCGGCGAGAGCAGCGGCACCACGAGCTACCACCTCCGTCAGCTGGCGGCCGCCGACTTCGTCGTGGAGGACACCGAACGCGGCAACGCGCGCGACCGCTGGTGGAAGGCCGCCCAGGACTCGACCCAGCTCAACGCGGACGACTGGCTCGACTCGCCCTCGATGCGACCTGCCTTCCAGACGTACATGACCGCGGTGATCCAGGGAAACATGGACCGGGCTTGGAAGTGGCTTCAGGTGTGGTCGGACGCGTCGAAGAAGTGGCGCGACAGCGCGACCTTCAGCGATGCCCGACTGAGCCTCAGCGCTGCCGAGCTCCTCCAGCTGAACGAGGACATCGAGAAGCTGATCGAGAGCCGCCGCCGCGAGCCGAAGCGCGGCGACAAGAGCGTCACGATCCAGTGGCAGTCCTTCCCCTTGGACGACATCGCATGAACCGCCGGCCACTGAGAGCACTGCTCACGGCGAACGCGGTGTCCATCACCGGCACCGCCATGACGCTGCTCGCCATCCCCTGGTTCGTCCTCGCGACCACTGGGAGCGCCGGCAAGACGGGCATCAGTGCTGCCTGCGAGACGATCCCGCTCGTCCTCATGTCTGCCTTCGGTGCGCCGCTGATCGACCAGCTGGGTCCGCGCCGGGTCGCCATCACCTCGGACCTGCTGAGCGCCGTCGGCATCAGCCTCATCCCGATCCTGCACCTGACCACCGGCGTGACGTTCTGGCAGCTGTGCCTGGTGATCGGCGCGACCGGTCTGGCGCGGGCCCCCGGCGAC
The DNA here is from genome assembly GCA_025464795.1 of Frankiales bacterium. GTDB lineage: Bacteria > Actinomycetota > Actinomycetes > Mycobacteriales > SCTD01 > RYN-111. The sequence goes on along the minus strand of JAODNB010000127.1, from coordinate 5,556 downwards.
ACCGCCCGCTACGTGCTGCTGCCGCGGCTCGTCGAGCTCGCCGGCACACCGATCGAGCGGGCGACCAGCGCCTTCGACGGGGTGTCGCGTGGCGCACGCATGCTGGGGACCCCCATCGCAGGAGCTCTCATCGCGGCGATCGGGCCGGCCCAGGTCCTGTTCGTCGACGGCGCCTCCTTCGTCCTGTCGGGGATCCTCATCTGCACGCTGGTCCCTCGGGTCGAGGTCGAGCCGTCGGAGGAGCTGCCCTACCTCCGCAAGCTCCGCGAGGGGCTGTCGGCGGTGCGACAGGACCGGCTGGTGCTGGCCATCGTGTCGATGGTCCTGGTCACCAACCTCCTCGACGCAGCCTGGGCGACTGTCTTCGCGCCGGTCTACGCCCGAGAGGTGCTGCACAGCTCCTTGGGCCTGGGCCTGATGTTCTCCACCTTCGGCCTGGGAGCCCTCACGGGGACTGTGGTCTACGGCGTCGTCGGCCCACGACTGCCGCGCTGGCCGGTGTACGCCACCGCCTTCCTCGCGGTCGGGGCGCCCCGCTTCCTGCTCCTCGGTCTCGCGCCGCCGCTCGTCGTGATCCTCGGTGTCTCGGTCCTGCTCGGGTTCCTGTGCGGCGCCATCAACCCGATCCTGTCCGCTGTCGAGTACGAGCGGATCCCGCCGGCCCTGCAGAGCAGGGTGTTCGGCGTGACCGCTGCGGGCTGCCTGGTCGGGATGCCGGCGGGTTCCCTCCTTGCGGGTCAGGCGGTCGAGCACGTCGGGCTGAAGCCGGCGATCTTCGGAGCGGCTGCTGTGTACCTGCTGGTCACGCTGTCGCCGTTCGTGTTCCGGGTCTGGCGGGAGATGGAGCGGTCTGCCCCAACGGGCCCAGACCTGCTCGCCGTCGCCGACGAGTGCAGCGAGTCCCCACAACACATCGCCCGGAATGTGCGCTTTGCCCCTTGTTCGGGCGATGGTGCCTGCCTACCGTCGGCGGATGAGGCTTGTTGCACCTGACATCCGTCGCAGTTGCGGCGCCCTGCTCCTCGCAGGTCTGCTGGCGGCGTGCGGCACCACGGTGCCGATCAGCCGGGCCGGGGCACCCACCGACGGGCTCGCGCCGGCGGCCGGCACCCAGCCGGGCTCGGTCACTGCTCCCGGCGCGGAGTCGGTACCCGGCGAGCTCGGCAGCGTGTCGGGGGCAGCTCCCGGCACCGGAGCCGCCTCGGGCCCTGCGGGGGGGACCCGTTCGGGTACGACCGGCGTCACGACCACCACAGCGCCCGGGGGCACCTCGGGTGGGTCCTCCGTTGCCCCAGCGTCCCTGCCACCCACCGGCCGGGGCTGGACGAGGACGACGGTGTCGATCGGGTACGTCACGCAGAACGACTTCAACAAGACAGTGGCGGCAGCCGGATACAGCTCCGTCAACGCAGGTGACCAGGTCGGCGACATCAACGCTGTCCTCGCCGCCATCAACAAGGAGGGCGGCCTGTTCGGCCGCAAGGTCATCGGGGTCGACCGGGACAACGGCTCGGCGCAGGTCAGCGGGGATCCGAGCGGCACCGCCCAGTCGAACTGCGACTTCTTCAAGTTCGATGCGCCCGTCATCGCCGTCCTCAACCTGCAGTCCGGCCTCGACCTGCCGAACTTCCGAACCTGCATGATGAAGGCCAAGATCCCGGTGATGAGCCTGTCGATCCAGCCCATCACCAAGTCCATCGTCACCTCGCTCCAGGGCTACTTGATCCCGCTGCTCACGCCGACCTACGACCGGTTGGCGCCGGTGCTGGTGCGTCGACTGCAGGCGCAGAAGTTCTTCACGCCGTGGGACACGACGAACGGGCGCGCCAGTGCCACCGCCCCCGTCAAGACGGGCCTGCTGATCACTGACAGCGATCAGGGCAGGGAGGTGGAGCGCCTGATGAAGAACGCGCTGACGTCTGCGGGACAGCCCCCGCTGATCCGTCGTTACGCCGAGAACGGCTCTCAGCAGCAGAGCGACTTCCAGGCGGCCGTTCTGGCGTTCCGCAGCGCGGGCGTCACGCATGTCCTGTGTGACAGCGCGAACTTCTCCCTGTTCATGGTCCAGGCCCAGAGCCAGGGCTTCCATCCCCGTTACGGCATCAGCTCCTACGCGGCCCCGCAGCCGTTCGTGCAGACCCTCGCCCCGCCGTCGCAGCTGGTGGGCGCGCTGGGGGTGGGCTCCGCGCCGACCATCGACGTGAGCGCCAACGAGGATCCTGGCCACACGACAGGTGGGAAGTACTGCTACCGGGTGCTGGCGGAGGGAGGCCAGAAGTTCTCGGGCAAGCGCTTCGCTGAGGCCATTGCCCTGGCGCTGTGCGACGGGCTCAGAGCCACAGTGGCGGCCGCCAAGGCCAGCGGTGGGCTGTCCGGCCCGGACATCGTGCGAGGGATCGCGCAGGCCGGACCCACGTTCCCGACCGCGTTCGCGTTCGTGAGCGGACTCGCCCCGGACAACAGCGCCTTGCCCGGCGCCGGCCGCGACCTCGGCTACAGCACGGCCTGCTCCTGCTGGACCTACCGGGGCGGCTCGTACCGCATCTGACCTCTGGCTCAACCCCAGAAGAAGGCGGTCGCGCTGATGACGTACAGCGCGATGAGGGCCGCCCCTTCGAGCCAGGTGCTCTCAGCGTCGAAGACCACGAACAGGGTCACCAGCACCGCAATGATCAGGACCGTGATCAGCAGCGGCGACAGCACCAGCGTGAAGGTCGCGCCGACGAGTGGCGAGAGCAGGACGAGGACCGGCGCGAGGACGAGCACGATCTGCAGGGGGCTCTGCAGGATGACTGACAGCGCGTAGTCCGCCCGCCCCTTCGCGGCGAGCTGGATGCCCACCACGTTCTCCACTGCGTTGCCGGCGATGGACACGACGACGAGGCCGGCGAAGCTCTGCGAGAGACCGAGGGACTCGGTGGCAGGGGTCAGGGCGTTCACGAACCAGTCGGAGACGAGCGCGGCTCCCACTCCGGCGACCGTCAGCAGCGTGACCGCGAGCCAGACCGGCCAGACGTGCTCCTCACCGGTGAAGTCGGTCTCCGGGTGGTGCCCAGGAGTGCGCTTCAGCGCTGCCGGGAGGGAGATCGCGAACAGCAGCAGGAGAACGATGGCAACGACCCGGCTGAAGGCGACCTCATGCCCTCGGGCAGGGGTGTGGAGGGCGAACGTCAGTGCGGGCAGGAGGAGCGCCGACACGGCGATGAGCAGCAGCAGTCCTCCGGACTTCGCGCGATCGGCGTTGAAGGTCTGCGTGCCGTGCTTCAGCCCACCGACCAGGAAGGCGGCACCCAGGACCAGCAGCACGTTGGACAGCACGGAGCCGACGATCGCTCCTCGTACGACGTCGTCGAGACCCTTGTTGAGGGCGAACAGGCACACGAACAGCTCGGGGAGGTTGCCGAGGGCCGACTGGACGACCCCGGTCGCCCCTGACCCGAGGCTGTCACCGAGCCCGTCGACGCAACGCCCGACCAGCGACGCCAGAGCCGCGAGAGCCAGCCCTGCGACGACGAACGGGATGACGTCCCCGATCGGGTTGGCGTCCAGGATCCCCGCGGCTGCGGAGAGCACGAAGCAGATCGCCAGGAGTCGGTAGTCCTTGAGCTGCAGGGCACTCATGCGATGAGACACTAGAGCCATGAGCACGCACGAGGTCACCAACCAGCCACCGCCGCTCCACGGGTACGACGTCGCCGCCGACGCGGCCCTCGTCGAGGGCGTCGCGCGCGAAGGCGCCTCCTGGTACCTCGAGGACCTCCATCGCCTTGGTGTCCGGGCCGGCGGGGAGGAGGCGCAGAGGTGGGGCGTCCAGGCCAACGAGAACGAGCCTGTGCTCACCACTCATGACCGTTACGGCAACCGCATCGACGAGGTCGAGTTCCACCCGGCCTGGCACCAGCTCATGGACGTCGCTGTCTCGGAGGGGCTCGCCGACCCGTGGAGCGGCCGGCCCGGCGCGCACGTGGCGCGGGCCGCCGGCTTCTTCACCTGGAGCCAGGTCGAGGGTGGTCACGGCTGCCCCATCTCGATGACGTCCGCCGTCATCCCCGCGCTCCGGGTGCAGCCCGACCTGGCCGCGGTGTACGAGCCGTTGCTCAGGAGCCGCACCTACGATCCCGGGCTGCGCATCCCCCAGTCCAAGTCGGGTCTGCTCGCCGGTATGGGGATGACCGAGAAGCAGGGCGGCTCCGACGTCCGCGCCAACACCACCAAGGCGGTACGTGAAGGCGACACCTGGCGGCTCACCGGTCACAAGTGGTTCACGAGCGCGCCGATGTGCGACCTGTTCCTGGTTCTCGCGCAGGCGCCCGGGGGGTTGAGCTGCTTCCTCGTGCCGCGGGTGCTTCCTGACGGAACGCGCAACACCTTCCGCATCCAGCGGCTGAAGGACAAGCTCGGCAACAGGTCCAACGCGTCCAGTGAGCCCGAGTTCGACAACACGGTCGCCTGGCTCGTCGGTGAAGAAGGACGCGGCGTCCGGACGATCATCGAGATGGTGTCGATGACCCGCCTCGACTGCGTCATCGGGTCCGCGACCCTCATGCGTCAGGCGACCGCGCAGGCCCTCCACCACGCGCGTCACCGCAGTGCCTTCGGAGGCTTGCTCGTCGACAAGCCGCTCATGCAGAACGTGCTCGCCGACCTGGCCCTGGAGTCCGAGGCCGCCACCACCCTGATGCTGCGTCTCGCCGGCGCCGTGGACCGCGACGAGGCCGCGTTCAAGCGACTTGCCGTCGCCGTCGGGAAGTACTGGGTGACCAAGCGCGCCCCCAACGTCGCCGCTGAGGCACTCGAGTGCCTGGGTGGCAACGGCTACGTCGAAGAGTCCGGTATGCCGCGGCTCTACCGCGAGGCGCCGCTCAACTCGGTGTGGGAGGGCAGTGGCAACGTCAACGCGCTCGACGTCCTGCGCGCGATGGCACGCGAGCCGGAGTGCGTCGAGGCGTTCTTCGCCGAGGTCGAGCTGGCTGACGACGCCCGCATCACGGCGGCCGTCAGTGACCTGCAGAAGGACCTCGCGGAGGCGGACGAGGTCACCGCCCGTCGGCTCGTGGAGCGGCTCGCCATGACCCTGCAGGCGTCGCTGCTGATCCGGCACGCACCGCCGACCGTCTCCGACGCCTTCGTCGCGACGCGGCTCGAGGGGGACTGGGGATCGGCGTTCGGCACCCTGCCGCGCGGGCTCGACCTGCGCGCGATCATCGACCGAGCAACCCCGCAGGGGGCCGGCTCCGCCTAGCAGAGCTCCGGGGTGCGTGACCCTTCCTTCAGCCCACAGGGGCTCCAGGTTTGAGGAAGTAGATGCCGGCGACGCTGCCATCCGGGTGGTAGGTCACCCGGTACTCACCGTGTCCATGGCTCAGCGTCAGAGGCACGCGGACCACGGTGAGCATCCCTCGCCTCTGGCTGTACGGGGCCTCCGCCTTCGTGACGCTCCCGAGCAGCTCGGTGTAGGTCGTGAAGGCCGAGCACAAGCCCGCCGCATCCAGACGCCTCTTCACGAGCGGGTCGAACTGCTTCGCCGTGTCACTGCAACGGCCTTGCTCGATCTGG